>NZ_DIMK01000002.1:0-44001 GCF_002425525.1 Pseudomonas sp. UBA5568
TAATCAAGACACAAGCGGCCTAGTGCCGCGATGGGACGCGCAGCGGCCCCGGCGATCTAGGCGGCCAAGCTGAAATCCTGGGGCCGCTGCGCGCCCCATCGCGGCACTAGGCCGCTCCTACAGGGGGGCTGCGGTTGCAGGAACCTCACTCATGCTTCTTCATCAAGTGGGGCGACATGTTCAGCTCCCGAGCACGGCGCATGCGAATGCGGCTCAGGCGCCAGAAGCGTACGCCAAGCCACAGCATCAGCAGCCCCACCACCGTCAAGGTGGCGGCAAGCGGCTTGTTGGCGTTGAGTTCGGCCAGGGCAGGGTAGTTGCCCAGCAGCCCGGCCACGCCGGCCATGGCCAGTAACACACCAAGGGTGGCCAGCAGCGCGGCAAGCGCAGCACCCAGGCGTGCGCCCCAGCTGCGCGGTTGGCGCGGGCGCAGGCGCTTGGCGTCGATACTGCCTTTAAGCTTCATCCTGCTCTCCTGTAGGGGTCTGGGCCCTTGGACCCACAAACACACCTCGGGTTCCTGCCTGCCGCCACCCTTCTGATCGGATCAGATCAGGCTGGACGTCGGCGCCACGCAGGCGAAGTTGTCGGCCATCACGGCCATTTCACATCGGTGGATCTGCGCCGCTGGAATCACCTCATTGTTGAAAGCCAGGTCGCGAGTGGCCGACGCGTCTTCCACCAGGGTGCACCGGTAACCATAGTCCTTGGCACGGCGCACGGTGGTGCTGACGCTGGAGTGGCTCATGAAGCCGCAGACGATCAGGTCGAGATGGCCGAGTGCTTGCAACGTCTCGTGCAGCTTGGTGTTCTTGAAGGCATTGGGCATGCGTTTTTCGATCACGGTCTCGCCTTCCAGCGGTTCGAGCCCCGGAATGAACTGACCTGCAGGGCCCTGGGGGTCGAAGCGCCCGCCAACGGTGCCCAGATGGCGAACATGGATGATCGGACGGCCGCCCTTGCGCGCGGCGTCGAGCAACCTGGCGATGTTGGCCACGGCCTCATCCATGCCCGACAGCGCCAGGGGCCCGGTCAGGTACTCCTTCTGCGCATCAATGATGATCAGGCTGGCTTGGCTCAGCTTGGCCGGCGGGTAATCGCGGCCAGTGAGGCGGAACATCGTGGTTGGAACGGACATCAAGGGCTCCTTGGTATAGGGCTTTTGTACGCCTATTCTCCCCTGCCTTGGCGACAATGGGAATGGTTGACAACGCAAGCGGCGTGGTTGCTGGCCTGTGGCTACCGTACAGGCGATTGCAGGGAACAAATCCAGGGCCTGGGCTGTTAGACTTTCGGCCAGTCTGAATTAGGAGTTTCCCGTGATCACATCCCGTCTGCGCACGCTGCGCGACTACATCCGTTGGGCGGTCAGCCGCTTCCATGAGCACGACCTGTTCTTCGGCCACGGTGCCGACAACGCCTGGGATGAAGCCCGGTTGCTGGTGCTGGGGGCAGTCCACCTGCCGTGGGAGGTGGCCGACAGCTACCTGGACTGCATGCTCGAGGATGCCGAGCGTGTACAGCTGCAGCACCTGCTCAAGCGCCGCATCGAAGAACGGGTGCCCACCGCCTACCTGTTGGGCGAGGCCTGGTTCTGTGGCATGTCGTTCATCGTCGACGAGCGCGTGCTGGTGCCGCGCTCACCCATTGGCGAGCTGCTGGAAAAGCGTGTTGAGCCGTGGCTGGGCGCTGAACCAGCCCGCATTCTGGACCTGTGCACCGGCTCCGGCTGCATCGGGATCGTCGCCGCCGACGTCTTCCCGCAGGCCGAGGTGGTGCTGGCCGACCTGTCGTTCGAAGCGCTCGAAGTGGCCAACCAGAACATCGAGCGCCATGGCCTCGATGGCCGGGTGTACACCGTGCAGGGCGATGGTTTCGAGGGGTTGCCGGGCCAGCGCTTCGACCTCATCCTGTCCAACCCGCCCTACGTGGACGCCGAAGACTTCGGCGACATGCCGGCCGAGTACCACCACGAACCGGAGCTGGGCCTGGCCTGCGGTGCCGATGGTCTGGACCTGGTACGGCGCATGCTGGCCGAAGCGGCCGATCACCTGACCGACAAGGGCTTGCTGATCGTGGAGGTGGGCAATAGCCAGGTTCATGTCGAGGCGCTGTACCCGGAAGTCGACTTCGCCTGGCTCGAATTCGAGCGCGGCGGGCATGGGGTATTCATGCTCACCGCCGAGCAGTGCCGTCAGCATCAGGCGTTGTTCAAAGGCCGCGTCTGAGGCCGAGTGGGGGGCACGGGTGCCAGGCGCCCGTTCCGCCCAAGCCGTCTTCACACCACCTGAGGCTCGCACAACGCCGGACCCAGGCTTTCAACGCGTGGCGATCCAGATCAGCAGCCCGGCCTGAAACAGTGCAAAGGCCACCAGGCAGGTGATGGTGAACCGCAAGCCGCTGTCTTCGCGCTGGTACTTGGCCACACGCTCGTCGCGCTCGCGCAAGCGGGCTTCGCCTTCCTGCAACTGCTGGTCTGCCTGCTGCAGCAACTGCGCTGCATCCAGAAGGCCCAGGCGCTGCACGCGCTCGCTGTTCCAGCCTACCTCCAACTGGTCTACCCGGGTCTCGGCCGTTCGGCCCTTGAGCACCTGCCCGTCTTCGTATTGCACCTCAAGGCCTACCCCACGCAGGCACTGGTCCCGGCGCAGGCGCGAGTCCTCCTCCAGCGCATCCTTGCTCGGCAGCGCAAAAGCCTCTACTCGGTAATTCGGCCATTTGCGCTGCAGCCACTGGGCAGCCTGGGCCAGCAAAAAGCGGCCCAGGCCGCGATTGACCGGCTCCAGTTGCAGGCCATGTTCATCCCCCAGGTACACGCGCTTCGTCTGGTGATCTACGCGTATGTCCACCTGGTTATGGCCCTTGTGCACCTTCTGGCCGGGCAACCCAATCTGCATGCGCAGCAGGCTGTGGGCCGGGTCGTGGCGCTCGGCATAGCCGAACTGCACGAAACGCAGGGGGCGGGCGCCGGTTGCGCGGTCGCCAGGCAGGGGCGCCAGGCGCAGCAACTGGTGATGTTCGACGGCCAGGTCCGCCCAGGGCAGGGCGGGGGTGTGTTGGGGCTCTTCAGCCGGCTCTGTGGCAGCAGGTGGTGTGGTCATCAGGGCATGTCCTTGGCTATGCACGCTGTATCGGCCGCCTGCGCGCAGACCTGAGCCCGTCGATCAGGCCGGTGGCAACTGGCGAATGAACGCGACGATCTGCTCGCCCAGCTCCCGTGCCAGCGGCAACTGGGGGTTCTGGTAACTCTCGCGCTGTTCGCTCATGTCCTTGGGGCTGATGCGCAGCATATGGTTCATGCCCTCGATCAGCACCAGGTGGGCATCGGGTTTGGCGTCCTTGAGCTTCTGCGCATCCGCCACGTCCACCTGCACGTCGTTGCGCCCCTGCACGATCAGCGCCGGCATGGACAGCCGCGCAAACGCGGCTGCCGGGTCCTGCCGGAACAAGGTGATCAGGTAGGGCTGCACGCTGGGGCGAAACACTTGGCGCAGTGGTGCGGGCACGTCCAGGCTGGTCTGGCCAGCTTCCAGGCGGTCGAGCAGGGCGCTGCCACGGGCCAGCTGCGCAGGCGGCAGGCGCTCGGCCAGCTGCTCACGCACCACCTCGGCCATGGGCCTGCCGCTGCCGGCCAGGCTGATCACTGCGCTGGCCCCGGCCTGCTCGGCGGCCAGGCTGGCGATCAGCGCACCTTCGCTGTGGCCGATCAGGATCAAGGGGCCGAAGCGGGGGTCGGCCTTGAGCTTGTGGCCCCAAGCCACCACATCGGCAACGTAGCGTTCCACGCTCAGGTCGCGCTCATCGGGCGTGGCCGGTTGGCTGGCGGCCACGCCGCGCTTGTCGTAGCGCACGCTGGCGATGTTTGCATTGGCCAGCAGCAGGGCCAGGCGCTTCAGGTTGTCCACGCGCCCACCGGCCGGGTTGTTGCCGTCGCGGTCGGTGGGCCCGGAGCCTGCGATGATCAGCACCACCGGCGGCGGCGTGTCCTGCTGGGGTAACAGCAGGCTGCCGTGCAGTACCCCCTGACCGGTGTCCAGGTCGATGGGGCGGTGCAGGACGGTGGGGGTGGCGGCATGGCAAAGGCTGGTCAACAGCAGGCAAAACAGGGCAATGAAACGCGGCATCGTGCGCAACTACACAGGGGGAGATAGCACTTTGACCCACAATGGCCAATGAAGGTTCTAGGGCCAGGTCCAAGGCCCTGCATCGCCCGTAACGATGCGCTTGCCAACCGGCCCGCACAGGCAGGCAATCCATCTGTATACTGCCGCTTTCGTTCACTTCAGGCAGATCTCGCGGAGCGTCCATGTCCGGCAATACCTACGGCAAGCTGTTCACTGTCACCACCGCTGGCGAAAGCCATGGCCCGGCGTTGGTCGCCATTGTCGATGGGTGCCCGCCAGGCCTTGAGATCTCTCTCGCCGACCTGCAGCGTGACCTGGACCGGCGCAAGCCCGGCACCAGCCGCCATACCACCCAGCGCCAGGAGCCCGATGAGGTGGAAATCCTCTCGGGCGTGTTCGAAGGGCGCACGACCGGTTGCTCCATTGGCCTGCTGATCCGCAACACCGACCAGAAGTCCAAGGACTATTCGGCCATCAAGGACCTGTTCCGCCCGGCCCATGCCGACTACACCTACCACCACAAATACGGCACCCGCGACTACCGGGGCGGCGGGCGTAGTTCGGCCCGCGAAACGGCCATGCGCGTGGCTGCCGGCGCCATCGCCAAGAAGTACCTGGCCACCCAGGGCATCACCGTGCGTGGCTATATGAGCCAGCTGGGCCCGATCGAAATCCCTTTCAAGACCTGGGACTCGGTGGAGCAGAACGCTTTCTTCAGCCCCGACCCGAGCAAGGTGCCGGAGCTTGAGGCGTACATGGACCAGCTGCGCCGCGATCAGGATTCGGTAGGC
This sequence comes from Pseudomonas sp. UBA5568, assembly GCF_002425525.1. Lineage (NCBI taxonomy): Bacteria > Pseudomonadati > Pseudomonadota > Gammaproteobacteria > Pseudomonadales > Pseudomonadaceae > Pseudomonas > Pseudomonas sp. UBA5568. The sequence goes on from NZ_DIMK01000002.1 coordinate 4,916, forward strand.
GCCAAGATCACCGTGGTGGCCGAGGGCGTGATGCCGGGCCTGGGCGAGCCGATTTTCGATCGCCTGGACGCCGAGCTGGCCCACGCGTTGATGAGCATCAATGCTGTGAAAGGTGTGGAAATCGGCACAGGCTTTGCCAGCGTCGCGCAGCGCGGCACCGAACACCGCGACGAGATGACCCCGCAGGGTTTTCTCAGCAACAACGCGGGCGGCATCCTGGGTGGTATCTCCTCGGGCCAGCCGATCGTTGCCCACCTGGCACTCAAGCCCACCTCCAGCATCACCGTGCCGGGCCGCTCGGTGGACGTCGACGGCAACCCTGTGGACGTGATCACCAAAGGCCGGCATGACCCCTGTGTAGGCATTCGCGCCACCCCGATCGCCGAGGCGATGATGGCCATCGCGCTGATGGATCATCTGTTGCGCCACCGTGCCCAGAACGCCGAGGTGAAGGTGAGCACGCCGGTGCTGGGCCAGCTCTGACCCACCTGGGCCTGTTTTCTCGCGGCGGTGACTCAAGCGGCTGAGTCACCGCCGGCAGGCCCTGCTTTCCAAGGCAACCCCATGCAGCCAATACCCTACTGGCGATTGTCCAGTTTCTACCTCTTCTATTTCGCCTTGCTGGGGTCCACGGCGCCGTTCTTGGCGCTGTACTTCGACCACCTGGGCTTTTCGCCCGCGCGGATCGGCGAACTGGTGGCCATTCCCATGCTGATGCGCTGCATCGCGCCCAACCTGTGGGGCTGGCTAGGGGACCGGACCGGCCAGCGCCTGCTGATCGTGCGGCTTGGGGCGCTTTGCACGCTGGCAACGTTCAGCCTGATCTTCTTCGGCAAGAGCTACGCCTGGCTGGCGATGGTCATGGCCTTGCATGCGTTCTTCTGGCACGCGGTGCTGCCGCAGTTCGAGGTCATTACACTGGCGCACCTGCACGGCCAGACGTCGCGCTACAGCCAGGTACGGCTGTGGGGGTCGATCGGTTTCATCCTCACCGTGGTGGGGCTTGGGCGCCTGTTCGAGTGGCTGAGCCTGGACATCTACCCTGTGGCCCTGGTTCTGATCATGGCGGGTATCGTGGCCGCCAGCCTCTGGGTACCCAATGCCCAGCCCGTCGAGCACGGTGAGCGGCAGGCGGCCGGCGGTTTCCTCATGCAGCTGCGTGCGCCTGGGGTCCTGGCGTTCTATGCCTGTGTGGCACTCATGCAACTGAGCCATGGGCCGTACTACACCTTCCTTACGCTGCACTTGGAGCACCTGGGTTACAGCCGAACGGCCATTGGCCTGCTGTGGGCGCTCGGGGTGGTGGCGGAGGTGGTGATGTTCATGCTCATGAGCAGGCTGTTCGCGCGGTTCAGCGTGCGCCGGGTGCTGCTAGCAAGCTTCGTACTGGCCGCGGTGCGCTGGCTGTTGCTGGGTAACCTGGCGGCGGAGCCCAGCGTACTGGTGGGCGCGCAGTTGCTGCATGCGGCCACCTTCGGCTGCTTTCACGCCGCCAGCATCGCCTTCGTACAGGCCAGTTTCGGCGCCAGGCAGCAGGGGCAGGGCCAGGCCCTGTATGCCGCGCTGTCGGGTACCGGCGGCGCCCTGGGCGCGTTGTACGCCGGCTACAGCTGGAACATGCTGGGCCCTGGGCTCACCTTTGGTATGGCCAGCGCCGCAGCACTGGCAGCAGCCGTTATCATGGCCTTTCATTCGCAACCGAACAGGACCTTACGATGAGCATCCTCTGCGTATTCGATTCCTCCACCCCGCAGTTGCCCAACAAGGTGCTGACCCACGCCGAAGACATCACGGCCGCGCTCGCCGAGCATGGGGTGACGCTGACCCAGGCTGAGCACGGGCTGCGGGTGCGTCCGGGCACTTTGCACGATGAGATGATGGAAGCTTGCCAAGCCCATCTGGATCACCTGATGACTACGCACGCCTGCCGGGCCTATGCGGTGATCAACCGTGACGGCATCGAGGCGCAAGGCCCTGATCTGCGCGATGAGCATGTGCTCGAGACCAACGAAGTGATCGCTGTGGTGAGCGGACGCGTGCAAGTCGGCTTGCGCCTGGGCGCTGGGGTGTATTCGGTGATGTGTGAGAAGGGCGACCAGTTGCGCGTGCCGGCGGGGACGCGGCGCTGGCTTGAGCTGGGTGAGGCGCCGTTTTGCCTGGCGTTCAGGCTATTTGCAGCACAAGCGGGGAGTCAGCGGATCTTCACCGGCGATGCGAGCGCGCGAGCGTTTTTGGGGATAGACGAGCTGTAGCCTTGCGCCCAAGACATGTGATGCCCGGGTAGGAGCGGCCTTGTGCCGCGATGGGTCGCGTAGCGGCCCCGGCGGTATTAGCTTTTACGCCGAAATCTTGGGGCCGCAGTGCGGCCCATCGCGGCACGAGGCCGCTCCTACCTGGAATGGTCGCTTTCGGGCAGTGAAAGAATCAGCGATACGTCGGCAACGCAAAACGCTGTTGGCTCTGCAGCATCGAGATCACCGGCAGCTCGCTGGCTTGCTCGGCCAGGTCACGGCGGATGGCGCTGATGGCCCAGGACAATTGCTCGGCGCTGTGCAGTTGGGTGTAGGTCAGTACACGGCGGGTAACCTTGCCGTCGGCCGCACGCAGAGTCAGCAAGATGCCGCCGTCAGGACGTGGTTGAGTCGCTACTTGGTAAGCAGGGAACACCGAGACGAATTTTTCCTGGATAAGGTTCATGACTACTCCTGACAAGGTGTGTGGCAATCGATGTCTAGATAGATTGCAGCGACCGTGCCAGAAACAGCGTGTAGGAAAAATCCAATAAAATCAGGGGCTTGGGCTACTTTTGGAGAATGCTTTCCATGCAAGCTGCAAGGTCATGCATTTTGCACAGTGCATTTTGCACGGCGAGCCGATCAACACTATGGGCTCGATAGAAACGGAACCTTTGACGCGCAGGAAGGGCCTGACAAACACTTGGGCAACGATTTCTACCAGGAGGTTCCTTATGTCCACCCAGACTGCGCCCGCTCAGCCTGCTCAAATGTCTTCCGATGAAGCGGCGGCCTTCGCCGCACAAGTATTCGACAAGGCCCGTCAAGGCGATGCCCCGATGCTGGAGCGCCTGCTGCAAAGCGGTCTGCCGGTGAACCTGCGTAATCACAAGGGCGACACCCTGCTGATGCTGGCCAGTTACCACGGTCACCATGACGCCGTTCAGGTGTTGCTCAGCCACGGGGCCGATCCGCTGATCGCCAACGACAATGGTCAGTTGCCCATCGCCGGTGCCGCCTTCAAAGGGGACATGGCCATGATCCGCCTGTTGCTGGAAAACGGTGTACCGGTCGATGCCGCTGCCCAGGATGGACGCACGGCCCTGATGTTGGCCGCCATGTTCAACCGTGTCGAGATCCTCGAGTACCTGCTGGCCCAGGGTGCCAACCCCGCCTTGCAAGATGCCCGTGGTGCCAACGCACTGATGGCCGCCCAGACCATGGGCGCAGTGGACGCCACCGCACGCCTGCAAGCGCTGGCAGGCTAACGGGCAGGGGCCGTTTGCGGCTATCCTTGGCGACTTTGCCATCGCTACAGGCCCCTCTCATGAAAACTCAGCTGCTCGAATTCATCCGCCTCATCGGTGCAGGCTGCCTGCGCGAAGAAGACATCGAGCGCATTGCCGACGAGGCTGCCCAGGCCTACGCCGACCCCGACGCCTTCCTGGCCGCCAACCCCGACATCAACTACGACGACAGCTTTCCCATCCCACTGGGCGAATGGATAGTGCTCGGCAGCCTGCCCGATACCGTGGTATTCCAGGCCGACACTTATCAGGAGCTGTTCCAGCAGATCAGCGACTCTTTCGACAAGAGCGTGCCGTTCACGCTCAAGCCCAAGCAGCTGGCACGCACCGAACCGCTCGTTGCGCTCAACCGCATCCAGGTGCAGATGGGAGCGCTCAACAAGGAAGCCGGTGGCTACGTACTGCTCGATTTCAGCCAGTTGCTCGATGATGAGTTGCAGATGGTCATGGTGGGCCAGCAGGATCTGGAACGGGTCCAGGCGCTGGCCGCTGAACTCGGCATCAAGGCCGAGCCAGCCCTGGAGGCCCTGAAAATCGCCCTGCACGCCTGACCGTTTCGTACACGGCCGCACACCGGCGCTGTCAGCCCAGTGCGGTGTCCAGGAACATCATCACCGCAAAACCGCCCATCAGGCCGAGCGTGGCTGAGGTCTGGTGGCCGTGACGGTGGGTTTCAGGAATGACCTCGTGGCTCACCACGAAGATCATCGCGCCCGCCGCCAGCCCCATGCTGATGGGGTAGGCCACGGCAAAGCCGGTGGAAATGCCCAGGCCGATGATCGCGCCCAAGGGTTCCATCACCCCTGAACCAATCGCCACCAGTGCGGCCTTCAGGTTGGACAGCCCGGTCGCCCGCAGCGCCAGCGCCACGGCCAGGCCCTCCGGGATGTCCTGGATGGCGATGGCGGTAGTCAGTGGCAGGCCGATGTTCATGTCACCGTTGGTGAAGCTCACTCCGATGGCCATGCCCTCGGGCAAGTTGTGCAGGGTAATGGCCAGCACGAACAGCCAGACCCGGCTGAACCGTTCGGTTTCTGGCCCAACCACGCCGACGCGTTCATGCTCGTGCGGTGTGAAACGGTCAAGGCCCAGCATCAGCAGCACGCCCAACCCCATGCCGACGACCACGATCAAAGCCGCACCCGGCCCACTGCCGGTGATTTCCCGCGCCGCGTCCAGACCCGGCAGGATCAGCGAAAACGAACTGGCCGCCAGCATCATGCCGGCAGCGAACCCCAGCATCACGTCCTGGTTACGGCTACTGACATCACGCAAAACCACGGCCAGCACGGCGCCCAGTGCGGTGGCGCCAAACCCGGACAGGCCACCGAGCGCGGCCAGGTGCAGGTTTTCGGAATGATCGCCGTTGACCGCGTTCCACAGGCTTGCACCCAGCAGGATCACGACGGCCACCAGGCTCAGCGCAAGGCCTGCTCCGACCCAGGGGTTGTTGGCTATCTGTTGCCGCCACACGCTGAACGGCGAGGGCGGGTTGGCGCTGTGGCTGTGGGCAGGTGGCATGCAGAACCTCTGATCGAAATGACGATGCATCATAGGCAGTGACCTGCTGGCCAGGCCAAGGATTCCCTTCTATTGAACCGATAGGGGGCTATGCTATGCAGCAATACACTCATCAACTGGAGTACGCGGTATGGGATCGATGTTCAATAGCCTGGTAGGTCTGATCATTCTTGCCCTGGATATCTGGGCCATCATCAACGTCTACAAGAGCGACCGCGAAGTGGGCGTAAAGGTGTTGTGGATTCTCCTGATTGCCCTGCTGCCAGTCGTGGGGCTGGTGATCTGGGCCATCGCCGGGCCGCGCGGCTCGGGCCGGCTTTGAAGTCAGCACGACTACACCCCTGGCGCCACAGGCGCATCCAGGCCGTGACAAAATTTTCACAATGAATTAAACAGAATCCGCACCCGCACAATGCCGCGCTGGTCTTGCGCCAGCGCCTTCTTCGCAAACCGCATTTCTAGGACCTTCCTGTTCATGGCCAACCCGGACGCCTTGAAGCAACGGCGCGCGCGAGCGCCGTTCTCGCCGACCCTCAAATCCCACCTGGCCTATACGCTGCTCAGCGCGCTGGTCATCATGCTGATGCTCAGCCTCGTGCGCCTGGCACTGCTGGTCTACAACAGCGACATGATTGGCGACACGCCAGCGGCCACGGTCGCCGAAGGGTTCGTCAACGGCCTGCGCTTCGACCTTCGGGTGGTGGTGTACATCAGCATACCGCTGCTGCTGGCACTGCTGAGCCCCTGGGCCATGGCCCGCCGGGGTGTGTTCCGGTTCTGGCTGACGCTCACCGCCAGCGTGGTGATGTTCCTGGGCCTGATGGAGCTGGACTTCTATCGCGAGTTCCACCAGCGTCTGAACGGCCTGGTGTTCCAGTACATCAAGGAAGACCCCAAAACCGTCATGAGCATGCTCTGGTACGGCTTCCCAGTGGTGCGCTACCTGCTGGCCTGGGTGTTCGGAACCTGGCTGCTCAGCCTGCTGTTCAAGGGTGTGGACCGGCTGACCCGCGGGATTGGGACCCAGCCGGTGGCTGCCTGGTATTACCGCCTGGCAGTGTTCATGGTGATCCTGCTGGTGGCCGTGATCGCCGCCCGTGGCACCCTGCGTCAGGGCCCGCCCATGCGCTGGGGTGACGCGTTCACCACCGACTCGAACTTCGTCAACCAGTTGGGCCTCAACGGCACCCTGACCCTGATCGACGCCGCCAAGAGCCGCTTTGGCGAGGACCGCGCCAACATCTGGAAGCCGGTGCTTGAGCAGAACCTGGCGACCCAGACCGTACGCCAGCAACTGCTGACCCCCCATGACACCCTGGTCGATGCCGACGAAGCTGCCGTGCGCCGCGATTTCGTGCCGCCAGCCGAGGGCACCCTGCCCATCAAGAACGTGGTGGTGATCCTGATGGAGAGCTTCGCGGGCCATTCGGTCGGCGCGCTGGGCAGCCCCAACAACATCACCCCTTACTTCGACAAGCTGGCCAAGGAAGGGCTGTTGTTCGACCGTTTCTTCTCCAACGGCACCCACACGCACCAGGGCATGTTCGCCACCATGGCGTGCTTCCCCAACCTGCCAGGCTTCGAGTACCTGATGCAGACCCCGGAGGGGGGTCACAAGCTGTCCGGGCTGCCAGCCTTGCTCAGCGCCCGTGACTACGACGACGTGTACGTCTACAACGGCGATTTCGCCTGGGACAACCAGTCCGGCTTCTTCGGCAACCAGGGCATGACCACCTTCATCGGCCGGCAGGACTTCGTCGACCCGGTGTTCTCTGACCCGACGTGGGGCGTGTCCGACCAGGACATGTTCGACCGCGGCAATCAGGAACTGGCCAAGCACGATGGTAAAAAGCCGATCTATGCCTTGCTCCAGACCCTGTCCAACCACACGCCGTACGCCCTGCCCAAGGACCTGCCGGTAGAGAAGGTGACCGGGCAAGGCCGCCTGGACGAACACCTGACGGCCATGCGCTACTCGGACTGGGCCCTGGGCCAGTTCTTCGAGAAGGCGCGCAAGGAGCCTTACTTCAAGGACACCCTGTTCGTGATCGTGGGTGACCATGGTTTCGGCAACCATCAACAGGTCACCGAACTGGACCTGGGACGGTTCAACGTACCGCTGCTGCTGATCGCCCCAGGCATCCAGGAGAAGTTCGGTGCGGTCAACCACACCGTGGGCACCCAGGTCGATATCGTACCGACCATCATGGGTCGCCTGGGCGGCCAGACGCGCCATCAGTGCTGGGGGCGCGACTTGCTCAACCTGCCTGAGGGCGACCCAGGCATCGGCATGATCAAGCCCTCGGGCAGCGAGCAGATCGTGGGCCTGGTGCAGGGCGACCGTATCCTGATCGAGTCCAAGGACATGACCCCGCGCCTGTACCGCTATCAGTTGGGTCGCGAGTTCAAGGCCGAGCTCATCGAAAGCCCGGACCAGCCGCAGTTGCTCAAGCAGCTCGAAGCCTATATTCAGACGGCCACCAAGAGCTTGCTGGACAACACGGCAGGGGTAGTGCACGGCACGCCGAAGTAACCGTGTCCACACCCCCGACCAGGGCCCCCCCCCCCGCGCCCCCCGGCCCCCCCCCNNGCTACCGGGCGGCCCTGGTCGGGGGTGTTCAACTTTCTGAACATTCCCCAAGGGCCAAGGTCAGTTATTCAGGCATCGCGTAAGGTGTCGTTTGATTGAGAGGGCTCGTTCGATGAAAGAGTGGGAAGTCATCTTTGCCGACCAAAAAGGCGCACCGACCTCGATCGTGCTGCAGGCAGAACATCGCCCCAGCGAGGAAGACGCCGCCCGTGCCATCCGCACGCGGTTGTTCCCGGTCATGGATGAGCTGGACCTCAACGATTTTCAGGATCGCGCGGTTTCCCCCACGGCGCGCTGGCTGAAAGAACACAGCGGCGTCACCATCACCAGCATTGAAGAGGCGCCCTGATTCACGGTTTGCGTAGCGTCCGCCTGGGCACTACGCTGCATGAAGGTGCCCGCCGGCTGCGCAGGCGGCACCGTTCCCACCCGCGTCTTGTATCAGCTCGAACTGCCCGACGATTTGAGGCAGGTGCCCGTGCACGGAAAGTCTATCCACTGCGTTATTCAGGAGGACGATTCATGAGCAGCCAACACGACGATATCAGCAGCAACGTCCTGCGCCAGATGAAGGCAGGCGGTTTCGATTTCACCCAGATTCACCCTATCGAGTTCTATGCCGTTTTCCCGGATGAAGCCGCTGCGCGTCGCGCAGCCGGGGAGTTTCGTGGCGAATCGCTCAACGCTCAGGTGACCGAGCTCGATGACGGTGCCTGGCACCTGGAACTCAGTAAAGTCATGTTCGCCACCCACGGTGGCATTGGCGATTTCGAGGAGGCCTTCGAGCAGGTTGTCACGCCTTATGGCGGCGAAGTGGAGGGGTGGGGGGTCAAGCACGAGCGCCTCACGGCCTAGGCCATTGGGCCGTCCTGCGGCCCAATTTTCTCAGGATTTGCGCGTGGCCATGTGCCGCAGATACGCCAGCAGCGCATCGAGTTCCTTATCGCTCAGCACACTTGGGGCAAAGCCCGGCATTTTCGCCTGGGGCCATTGCCGCAAGCTTTGTGGGTCCCGAATCAGCCTGCGCAGGTAACCTGGCTGGAAGTACTCGGTCGGGTTATGCGGCACGTTCAGATCAGGCCCTACCTGAGCATCCCCTGCACCGTTAAGGCGATGGCAGGCCAGGCAGTTTTGCTGGAACAGTGCAAAGCCTTGTCGCACGGGACTGCCGCTGGGCAGCTTCGGGTCCGGCAGCAACGCCGGAAACCGCTGCTCGACAGGCGCCAGCTTACGGATCGTGGAAATCTGAAAGGGCCATTGTTCGGGGCGAATGCCGCTTGCTTGCGGCGCGGTCCACACCAGGTAGAACGGCCCTGCACTCGGTTTGCCCTTGCTTAGGGGCGGCCATGGGTCGCCCGGGTCTTCGACGGCTAGCCAGGCCTGCGCCGGGCCGGATTGAAGCAAAGGGCCAGCGGGCATTTCTGCCGCAAAGCCATCGGCTGCAATGGCCTGCAGATGGTCTTCTGGGCCCACACCCTCCAGCAGCACCGCCAGGGGCACTGCGCGATAGCGCATGGGGCGCTTATAGGAAACGTCCTCGCTGATATCTACCGCTTTGGCCTGGGCATGCGCGAGCAGCTGTTCGCTGCTCCACTGTGTTTGGCCAGTGCCCAGTTCAAGGTGCAGTTGGGCCGCCGACAGCGGCAGGCATGACAACAGGGCTGCCAAGGCAATGCATGGGCGCATGGGATACTCCGGCCATCAGGGGCCAGCAGGTTACCGCTATGCAGCCTGCTCCCGCCACCACGGGCCTTAACCGAACACCCGTGTCAGGTTCGGCAGTATCAGCAACAGCGTGGTCGCGAAAAGAATGAGCCCAGCTTGGCGAAGTTTCGATTGTCTGAACATGGCGGACCGCCTTCTTGTTGTTATTCCTCAATACCCGTTGGCTTCCTTGTCACACGTCGGGTCGATCGCAATGGCCCCTACCGGCACCTGCACCGCTTGCCTCATGAATGTGGACATACCTGCAACATTAGGGTGTACACGATTCAGGCTTGAGAACCCTTTGTTCTAACTACCAACGCCTATAAAGCATTTCGATTTAAAGCATCAAGCCATCGCGCTGATAGGCTTCAGCTAGACAGGCTCGCTGTTTTTGTACTGCCTCTACCCGGCGTGCACCGTTCGTCTGCGCGACCCTCTTGCTTGTACGTGCCTTTCGCGTCACGCTCTATAGCTGTTTTCCATCCATGTCGTTCAGGACTATCCCTATGTCGTTACGCATCTGCATCCTTGAAACCGATGTTCTGCGACCGGAATTGACGGCGCAGTACGAAGGCTACGGCAGGATGTTCGAGCAGCTCTTCGCCCGTCAGCCGATCACAGCACAGTTCAGCGTGTATAACGTCATGAACGGTGAATATCCGGCAGAGGATCTCAAGTTCGATGCTTACCTTGTGACGGGCAGCAAAGCCGATTCGTTCGGTTCCGATCCTTGGATCCAGACGCTCAAGGCTTACCTGCTCAAGCTGTATGACCAGGGTGAGAAGCTGCTGGGCGTGTGTTTCGGTCACCAGTTGCTGGCACTGACCCTGGGTGGCAAGGCGGAGCGGGCCGAGCAGGGCTGGGGCGTCGGCGTGCACCGTTATTCACTGTCTGCACGGGCACCCTGGATGCAACCTCAGGTGTCTGAGCTGACCTTGCTGATCAGTCACCAGGACCAGGTGACCGAATTGCCCAAAGGCGCCACGGTCATCGCATCCAGTGATTTCTGCCCCAATGCGGCGTATTGCATCGGCGATCAGGTACTGTGTTTCCAAGGTCACCCAGAGTTCGTGCATGACTACTCCCGGGCCCTGCTCGACGCTCGACAGGCGCATCTGGGCGATGAGGTCTACCACAAGGCCGTCGCCAGCCTAGCCACCGAACATCAGGGTGACGTGGTAGGCGAGTGGATGTTGCGTTTCATCCAGCAACCGACCAGCAAGCACAACGCGGCCTGACAGGGCAGGGGCGCCGGGTGCCCCTTGCTTGGTTACAACCAGCCGGATTTCTTGAAGCTGGCGAACAGCCCTGTGCATCCGGCCGCAATCACCCCCAGCACCACGTAATAGCCGTAGTGCCAGCTCAGCTCCGGCATGTTCTGGAAGTTCATGCCGTAGATGCCGGCAATGGCAGTGGGGAAGGCCAGAATGGCCGCCCAGGCGGCGAACTTGCGCTGCACGATGCTCTGGCGAGACGCTTCGAGCAGCATGCCGATCTCGATGGTCTGGCTGGCGATGTCGCGAATCCCGGCCAGGTCTTCCATCTGCCGGGTGACGTGGATCTGGACGTCGCGAAAGTAGGGGCGCATGTTCTTGTCGATGAAGGGAAAGCTCAGGCGCTGCAATTCCTCGCTCACTTCCACCATGGGCGCCACGTAGCGGCGCAAGCGCAGCAGATCGCGTCGCAGGCTGTGCAGGCGACGGATGTCGGCTTCGAGCAAGGATCCGCCGAGCACGCTCTGCTCCAGCGCTTCGATCTCCCCATGAATCGCCTCGCTGACCGGCTGGTAGTTTTCGGTAACGAAATCCAGCAGCGCATACAACACGAAGTCCTCGCCGTGTTCGAGCAGCAACGGCCGCGCTTCGCAGCGTTGGCGCACCAGGGCATAGGATTTGGAATGGCCATTGCGACAGGTGATCACGTAGCCATTGCCGGCGAAGATGTGGGTTTCGATGAACTCCAGCCGCCCCTGCTGGCGTACCGGTGAATAGGTGACGATGAACAAGGCGTCGCCGAAGGTTTCCAGCTTCGGCCGGCTGTGTTTCTCCAGAGCGTCTTCGATGGCCAGTTCGTGAAGGTTGAACTGGCGTTGCAGGTTGGCCAGCGCTTCGGCGTCGGGCTCCTCCAGCCCGATCCAGACGAAGTGGCCTGGCTTGCGTGCCCATTCGCTGCCTTCATCGATACTGATGTTGGTGACCTTCCTACCGGCGCTGTACACCGCCGCTGCCACGACTCGCCCCATGATTGCCCGCTTTTTTGTGGTTGAACACGGCCTACAGCTTGGGCTGTAGTGGGCGGGAGAGCAACGGCTCAGGGCAGTTCGTGTTCCATCCGGTCGATGCACTGCTGCATGTGGGTGCGGCACTGCTCGATCAGCGCAGGCAGGTCCTGTTGCGTCATGCCGGTGGTGGCGATGGGAGGCAAGGAGCGTACGATCACCGTCCGGCGCCGCCAGCTGTTGAGGTTCAGCCGGTGGGCATAGCGGCTCACGCACACGGGCACGATGGGTACCCCGGCCTCGATGGCCATGTGGAATGCGCCTTTCTTGAACGCCAATAGCTGTTCACTGGCGTTACGCGTGCCTTCAGGGAATATCCAGATGGAGGTGTCGTTCTGCAGGACGCGGGTGGTCTTTTGCAACGCCTTGCGGGCCTGGTAGGCGTTCTTGCGGTCGACCAGCACGTTGCCGCCCAGCCAGAACAACTGCCCAAACAGCGGAATCCAGCCCAGGCTCTTCTTGCCGATGGCCACGGTGCGTTGCGGGACCACCTGGCCCAGGACGAACAGGTCGAAGTTGGATTGGTGGTTGGCGATGATGACGCAGCCCGGTGGCTGGTCCCACAAAGGCCCCACCTGCTTCTGGACCTTCAGGCCCATGAGCCAGGTAGCCGGCACGCTGTAGAGCCGGGCGAACACGCGGCTGTTGTCGGGGTTGAACGGGCGGCATAGGCCAATGATCAGCCCCACGGCGCCGACGGCGAGAAAATGCAGCGCCAGCAGGAACATGCGAAGAACGTAAAGCATGGTACGACTCACACCAGACAGTCGCCCGGCAGTGTACGACTGTGCACTGGCCGGGGCAAACCCTGGTGGAGGCGCTCTGGTCGATCTGTGCAGGTGGTGAGGTCACCCCATGTGTTGCTGGTCCAGCTCGATAGCCTTGTCCAGGGCTTCGAGCAGGCCCTTGCGGACCTTGAGCTTGGTGTTCTTGTGGGCCAGCATGTTCAGCTGCTTGAGCGCTTGCGCTGTAGCCAAGGCGGTATCCATCAGTTGCTCGGCGGGCACCACCTTGTCCAGAAAGCCTGCATCCACCGCCCCCTGGGGGTCGAACACTTCAGCGTTGATCACCGAGCGGTGGAAGGCCGAGCGGCGCAGACGGTCACGGGCCAGTTCGATCCCGGCATGGTGCATGGTCATGCCGATCTGCACTTCGTTCAGGCACACCTTGTACGGGCCTTCGACGCCAATGCGGTAGTCGGCCGACAGCAGCAGGAACGCCCCTTTGGCTACGGCGTTGCCTGGGCAGGCCACCACCACTGGAAACGGATGCGACAGCAGGCGGCGCGCCAGGGTGGAGCCTGCGGTGACCAGCGCGATGGCCTCTTTGGGGCCGCGGGTCATGACCTTCAGGTCGTAGCCGCCCGACAGAATGCCCGGCTGCCCGGTGATGATCACCACTGCCCGGGCCTCGAGGGCGCGATCGAGCGCTGCATTGAACGCGTCGATGACGTCCGGCGAGATGGCATTGACCTTGCCGTTGTTCAGGGTCAGGGTGGCGATGCCGTCTTCGGCATGGTAGGTGATCAGCTCGCTCATGGCAGAGTCCTTTTGTTGGCGTGGCGCCGACGTTACCCAGCAGCGCAGGCCAGGTAAAGCAGCAAGGCTGACTGGCCAGTCAGGCGCTGCCGACGACGAGATGCAAATGCATGAAAAAACTGAAAAAAATGCTTGCCAAAGGAAACGTCTTTCACTAAATTAGCGCACCTCGACAGGCCATACGGCTTGAAGAGAAACGGTGAAGTGTCCGAGTGGTCGAAGGAGCACGCCTGGAAAGTGTGTATACGAGAAATCGTATCAAGGGTTCAAATCCCTTCTTCACCGCCACATTCTACGAAGAGCCCCTGTGCTGCAAAGCATGGGGGCTTTTTGTTTTTGGGGTGTTTATTGATGGGGCTGCCGACGGTGTGTGAGGCACGGGCTGCAGCTTTGCAGCGGTAATCGCCGGGGCCGCGCCGCGGCCCCGGCGATTCCTGCTGCGAAGCGAGTAATCTCAGCCACTACAACTCAAAAACTCATCGAAGCCGACAACCGTGCCGTACGCGGTGCCCCCTGGAACAGGTAGTTATCCCCCAGATAATCCCCCACATCCCGCCAATAACGCTTGTCGAAGACGTTGTCCACTGTCAGCCGCAGCGCCGTGTCATACCCCCCGACGCGCGTCTGGTAGCGCCCGCCCAGGTCGAACACGGTATACCCACCCACCGCCACGTTGCCGGCATGATCAGCGTACTTGCGGGCGCTATAGCGTACCCCGCCCAGTATCGCCAGCCCTGGCACCGGCAGGGTGTACTGCGCCTGCAGGGCTGCCCGGAACCTTGGCACGTTGATGGCCTGGTGCCCCTCACGCTCAGCCGTACCACTGCCGACCACCCGCGCATGAATGGCGGCCGCGCTGGCCTGCAACTGTAAGTTGGAGGTCACCCAACCGCTGGCCCCGAGTTCCAGCCCCGTGTTTTTCTGCTGGCCTTGCTGCACATAGGTGAAAGCGCCGTCGCCGTCAGGGCGGGCGTACTGGTACGCCTGACGAATCTGGAACAATGCAGCGCTCACGCTCAGCGCCTCCCAGTCATGCTTGAGGCCCACTTCCAGCTGGTGCGAGAGGGTGGGCGCAAGGATCTGCGCAGCGTTACGGGCAAACCACGGTGCAGTGCCGCCCGCCGAAAGGCCTTTGGCGTAACTGGCGTAGAGCGTCGTGTCTGGCGCAGGTTTGAAGACCAGCGCCGCGTTGGGCAGCAGTTGATACTGGCGAGTGTGCCGCCCGGCGGTGCCGGTTTCATCCCAGGTGCGTTCATCCAGGCGCACTTCCCGGGCGCCGACGATGGCTTGCCAGTGCTCACTGAACGTCACCCGATCAGTGACGAAGAGCCCATACTGGCGGCTATCCAGACGCCTTTCGCGAGCGCCGACGGGTTGGTCCGAGGGGGCAAGGTCGGGCGCGGCTTCATCCAGGTTGCCGGTGCCGAGCCACGCGTTGTAGTACGGACGCTGGTCCAAGGTGCGGCGCTGGACGCTGGTGCCCAGGGTCAACGCGTGGCCCACGCCCAGCGCATCGAAGCGCCCATCGAGCGTGGCCTGCGCCTCGTCGATACGCCGGGTATCGTCGGGGCTGCGAAAATCATAGATGTCGTAGTCGCCGGTGCTGCTGAAGAAGGCGCCTTCCCCAGAGCCCCAGCCAAAGGCACTGTAGTCGTCGATCACCGCCTGGCTGCGTGAGGCGCTGACCGTGCCTGTCCAGGCCTCGCTGAAGCGGTACTCCAGGCGCCCGCCCAGGTTGAGCGAATCGTTCTGCACAGGCTTGGCCCACTGCTGGTAGGCAAGGTGGTTCTCAGGGTCTACGTCGTGGGGCAGGCGCGTGCCGCCCAGCAACTGGTAACCCGGTACCGAGCGCTGCTGGCGGTGCTGGTAGTCGGCGTCCAACTGCAAGGTGGCGTTCGGGCTGATCTGCCAGTCGAAGGCCAGCGCCGCGAAATCACGCTGGCCGTCGGCATGCGCGACATAGGAGCGAATGTCCTCATGCGCCAGGTTCACCCGCAGGCCGAACTGCTGCTGGTCGCCGAACCAGCCGCCGACGTCGGTGGCCAGGTAACGTTCGCCCTGCGCGTTGGTGGACAACGTGACCCGGCGCACAGGCTCGGCCCGCTTGGTCACATAGTTGACCAGGCCCCCGGGCGCCGACACGCCGCTTTGCAGCCCCGACAAACCCTTGAGCAGTTCCACCTGCTGCTTGTTCTCCAGGGCCACGTTCTGCTCACCGACCATGGTATGCCCGTTGAGGCGATAGCTGCTGGCGGCATTGAGCTCGAAGCCGCGCACGTTGAAGTTTTCGTAGTAGCCGACCGGTGCGTAGCTTTCCCCCACCGAAGCGTCGCCTTGCAGCACTTCGCTGAGCAGGCGCACCTGCCGATCCTCCAGCAAAGGCTGGCTGAAAACGCTGATCGATGCCGGGGTGTCAAGCAGGGGTGCAGCCTGAAAGCTGCCTACGGCAGCCTCACGTGCCTGGTAGCCGTCGTTGCCGTAGGTATCAGACACCTCAAGCGGGTCCAGTTGCACCCCGTGGTCTGCGAACACCGCAGGGCATTGCAAGGCCAGGCCCAGGCTTAGCAGGCGAAAGGGCAGGCGAGGGTGACGCGGGGGCATGCGTGGGGCTCCTGAAGGCGCGGCACAGGCCGTGAAAAAGGCCGCATAGTATCAGTCGCTTCAGGTATTGGGCGCGGACAAAAGCCCGGGAGCCCCGACTTGGGGGCTGCGCACCACGCAGCCCCCGTAGGCACGGCTATTGGCGCACCAAGGCTTCGGGTTTGGCTTTACGCGCTGCCACCCACCACACTACCAATGCCAGCGCGCCAATCACCAGGCCTGCCACCACGATCCCTGGCCAGCCCTGGCGCTGGAACAGTTGCGTGCCCAACAGTGACCCCAAGGCGCCACCGATGAAATAGCACGTGATATAGCCCGCATTGAGTCGGGTGCGCGCTTCGGGGCGCAGCGCGATGACCGCGTTCTGGTTGCTCACATGCACCAGTTGCACGGCCAGGTCGAGCATCAGCACGCCCAGCAGCAGGGCCAGCAAGGACTGCTCGGCAAAGCCCAGCGGCACCCAGGACAGCAGCAAGACCACCAGCCCCACCGTGGTCCCCAGCGAGCCTTTGCCATGGTCAGCCAGCCGCCCGGCCCAGTTGGCCGAAAGCGCCCCGGCCGCACCTGCCAGGCCGAACAGGCCGATCACCGCATCGGAGTAATGATACGGCTCGTTGGCCAGCAGAAATGCCAGGGGCGTCCAGAACAGTGCGAACAGGCTGAACGCCAACAGGCCGAGCAGCGAGCGCAGGCGTAGCACCGGCTCTTCGATGAATAGGCGGAACACGGAGCCAATCAGGGCGGGATAGCGCAGGCCTGCATGGCTGTGATGCTCCGGCAGGCTACGATGCAGCGCCAGGGTCGTGATCGCCATCAGCACCGCAGCCAGCACGTAGATGCTGCGCCAGCCGCCCAGTTCGGCCATGAAGCCTGCGGCCGTGCGCGCCAGCAAAATGCCCAGCAGCAGGCCGCTCATCAGGGTGCCGATGGCACGGCCCCGTTGATTGGGCTCGCTCAATGAGGCGGCCATGGCCACCAAAATCTGCGCCACGACGGAGAACAGCCCAGTCAATGTGGTGCCGAGTATCAACCAGGGCAGGCTGGGGGCACAGGCACTGATGACCAGGCCAAGCGTGGCGATCACGGTCATCACGGTGATCAGCCGGCGTTGTTCGAACAGGTCGCCCAGCGGTGCTAGCAGCAACAGGCCGGCCCCGTAGCTCAGTTGCGCGGCAATCACGATGCTGCCGGCGCTGGCGGTGCTCAAGCCGAACTGCTGGGCGATGCTGTGCAGCAGCGGTTGAGCGTAGTAATTGCTGGCCACGGCCAGGCCAGTGGCCGTGGCCATCAGCAGAATCAGGGCACGGCTGAGGGTTGAGGTGTGCATGGTGGTTCTCGTGACGGGCAGTGAAGTGGGGAAGATTATCGACGCCCTCGACGCATGACACCAATGTATAGTTCTCACGCCATCCATCTTGAAAGCAGATTGATCCATGAATCTCAAGCAGCTCGAATATGCATTGGCGGTGGCCGAGACAGGCAGCTTCACCCGTGCCGCCGAGCGCTGCCATGTGGTGCAGTCGGCGCTCAGTCATCAGGTGGCCAGGCTGGAAAGCCAGCTGGGCGTGAGCCTGTTCGAGCGCACCTCGCGCCGGGTGTGGTTGACCCCGGCAGGGGAGGCGTTCGTGCTAAGCGCCCGGCCAGCGGTGGAGGCCGCGCGACGCATTGCCGACGATGTGGCCGCCGCCTGTGGCCAGGTTCGCGGTCGGCTGACCATCGGTGAAATCAGTTCGCTGACGGCTCTGGACCTGGTCGACCTGCTTGCCGAGTTTCACGTGCACTATCCGGATGTGGATGTACGGTGGCTCACGGCCAAGAGCGAACGGTTGGTCGCCGATGTGCTCGAGCGTCGCCTGGATGTGGGTTTCATCGGGTTGTGGGAAGGCGAGGGCGTGCAGGGGGTACAGCATCGTCTACTGGCTCGGGAGGCTCTGGTCGCCGTGCTTCCACCCACCCACCGCCTGGCCGGACACGGGCAATTGACGCTTGCCGACCTGGTCCAGGAGGTGCTGGTGGATTTCCCGGAAGGCACCGGTGCGCGCCGGCAGACCGACGAAGCGTTCCAGGCGGCAGGGCTGCAACGTCGGGTGCAGTTCGAGATCGGTCATGTGCGGCTGGTGGAGAAGTTCGTGCAGCGCGGCATGGCGATCGGCCTGGTGCCGGAGCGAGTGGCCCAGGGCTTTGACGGCGTGGCCAGGGTACAACTGCTCGATGCGCCGGTACGGCACCTGTACGCGATCTGGTCCGCCCACCCGACACCCGCCGCCCGGGCTTTTCTAGCGCTCATGGAGCAGCGCCTGGGGGCGCTTGAGCACAGGCGCTAGATCACCTCGACGAGGGTCCAGCCTGTGGCATTGAGACTGACCTCCTCGTCAATGCGCTTGCCCATCAGTTGTTGCCCCAGAGGTGAGCGCGGCGTGATCACCATGACCACCTCATCGCCCAGGACGATCTTCAACCCAGCCGCCTCGGGCCCGATGATCAGCCTGCGGCATTGGCCCTGTTCATCTTCCAAGGTGACCACCTGGCTTACCTGCACCCCTTGTTCAGGGTCGTAGTCGCGCAGCTTCAGCTGTCGGTAGGTCTGGAGTGCCTGGCGGATCTCGGCGCTGCGCCGGGCCTGGCCCGTGGCCAGGTAGGAGGCTTCCAGGCCCAACGTGTCGTACTTGTTCTCGGCGATGTTTTCTTCGGCAGTGGCAGCTTCATAAGCGCTCTGCGCTGCTCGGGTTACCACATCCAGGTCGTGTTCGAGGGCCGCGATGATCTGCGCTATCAGGTGAGTCTTGTTCATGATCAGTAACAGAACTCCAGCACGTTGGCCTGGCTTTTGTCTGTGGGGGCCGTGCGGTTCTGCTGTAACCAGAACTGGCATTTGGGGGTGTTGAGGTTGCGGGGGTTGCCTTCGGCGGCTTGCTCCAGTTGCTGCTTGTGCAGCGTGTCCTTGTAGCGCTCGAACATTTCGGCCTGGGCGTTCGGTGGCTGCGTCGAGGTCGGCGGCGTAGCGCCGCGGGGGGCGTCCTGCGCGGTGGCTGGCTCCGGTGCCTCGACCGGGGTGGGCATCAGCTGGTCCACAAGCCACAGGCTGGCAGCAATCGCCACAGCGCCCAGCCATAGGCCCAGCGCGATGCTCAGTATCAGTGGCAAGGGTTTGAGCGTGATCGTCAGTTCGCGGCGACGGGGCATGGTTGCTTCCTGGCAAGGTGGGCGTTGGCGCATTGTTGCATGCGCGTTGGCATTTTTACGCGCACGGCTGTCTTTGGTGACAATTTATGCGCAGAATCCGCAGCTTTGGCACGGGTTAGGGAGCCGAGCATGACAGCCACGTGGGACATCTTTTGCAGCGTCGTGGACAACTACGGCGATATCGGTGTGACCTGGCGCCTGGCTCGGCAACTGGTGGCCGAGCACGAGGTCGCCGTGCGGCTGTGGGTTGATGACCTCAATGCCTTCGTGCCTTTGTGCCCGGGCGCAGACGCCACTGCGGCGCAGCAATGGCTACGAGGTGTGGAGGTGCGTCAGTGGTCGTCTACCTGGGTGCCGGTGGAGCCGGGTGATGTGGTGATCGGCGCGTTCGCCTGCCAGTTGCCGGATGCATTTGTCCAGGCCATGCGAGCGCGCCACACCCCGCCTGTGTGGCTGAACCTTGAATACCTGAGTGCCGAGCCATGGGTGGAGGGCTGTCACGGGCTGCCGTCACCGCAGCCAAACGGGCTGCGCAAGGTATTTTTCTTCCCGGGCTTAACCGAAAAAACCGGTGGGCTGCTTCGCGAGCATGACCTGTTGCCAAGGCGTGATGCCTTCGAGCGGTCCAGCCGAGCGCGCACAACGTTTCTCGAGGCTTTGAAGGTAACGCCCGCGCAGGGTGCCCTGTTGATCATGCTATTTGCCTATGAGAACCCGCAGCTTGCCAGCTGGCTGCAAGCGCTGGCCACCGACCCGCAGCCGTCTCATGTGCTGGTACCGCAAGGGCGCAGCATCGCCGGGCTTGGGCAGTGGCTTGGGGTAACGCACCTTGAGGCGGGCGATGTGCATGTGCGCGGATCATTGACGGTGCAGGTGTTGCCTTTCGTCAGTCAGGACGATTTCGACCGGCTGTTGTGGAGCTGTGATTTCAACGCCGTACGAGGCGAGGATTCCTTCGTTCGCGCCCAGTGGGCGGCCAAGCCCATGCTTTGGCACATCTACGTGCAGGAAGAAAACGCGCATTGGGAAAAACTCGAAGCGTTCCTGGCGCTTTATCGACGCGGCTTGTCGGACGAGGCGCAAGCGGCCCTACTCGGGTTATGGCGTGCCTGGAACAGGGATCAGGACATGGGGCAGGCCTGGCGCGCAGCCCGCCCGCATTGGGCGCAATTGCACCAGCATGCCCGTTGCTGGGCTGCCCAGCAGGCCGCTGGGCCGGACCTTGCCAAGGCGCTAGTACACTTTTGTGGAAATTCGCTATGATATGCCGCCTCGATTTTTATAAATCCATCCAGATTCGGATACTGCGTAATGAAAACTGGTAAAGAACTGAAACCCGGTACCGTCCTGCGGATCGACAACGACCCGTGGCTGGTTCAGAAAGCGGAATTCACCAAGTCGGGCCGTAACAGCGCGATCATGAAGACCAAGCTCAAGAACCTGCTGACCGGCTACAAGACCGAAACCGTATACGGTGCGGACGACAAGCTGGACGACGTGATCCTGGACCGCAAGGAAGCCACCCTGTCGTTCATCAACGGTGATGAATACACCTTCATGGACACCAGCGACTACACCATGTACGAGCTGAATGCCGAAGACATCGAAGCCGTTCTGCCGTACATCGAAGAAGGCATGGAAGACGTCTGTGAAGCCGTCTTCTTCGAAGGCCGCCTGGTCTCGGTAGAACTGCCGACCACCATCAGCCGTCAAGTGGTCTACACCGAGAACGCTGCGCGCGGCGATACCTCGGGCAAGGTCATGAAGCCTGCCAAGCTGAAGAACGGTACCGAGATCTCGGTGGCCGACTTCATCCAGATCGACGAGTGGATCGACATCGACACCCGCGACAACAGCTTCAAGGGTCGTTCCAAGAAGTAATGCTTCCTGGATAGCCTGAAGCACCGCTACTGCCTGGTGCTTCTGTGGGGCCGCAAAGCGGCCCCAACTATTGAGCACACGCAAGCGTGGATTTCTACGCCACCGCACCTCGGTAGCGCCGCTCCAGCCCAAGTTAGCCCCCCTCACAACGTCTTCTGCAAGCTCTCGCGCAGTTCCAGCAAATCGGCTTGCAGCTTTTGCAGCCCCTCGTGGGTGCGCCCACTGGCCTTGAGAATCAGCTGAGGCACCTCTTCGGCTTGCTTGTGCAACTTGCGCCCTTTATCCGTCAGCTGCACCAGCACAACCCGCTCATCTTCACGGCTGCGGGTGCGCTTGAGCAGGCCTTCGCTTTCCAGGCGCTTGAGCAACGGCGTCAGTGAACCTGGGTCAGTGAGCAAGTGCTGGCTGATTTCGCCCACGGTCAAACCATCGTGCTCCCACAACACCAGCATCGCCAGGTATTGCGGGTAGGTCAGGTTGAGGGCCTGAAGCAAGGGCTTGTACACCTTCGTCATCAGTAACGAGGTGGAATGCAGCGCGAAGCAGACCTGGTTCTCCAGTAGCAGTTCGGCGCCAGAGGCTTTGTTATCGGCGTTCATGCAGGTCCTTGAATTCGTTGAATAAGAAACTAGCACGCTGATGGTGGGGTACGCTTACTACCAGCGTAATTCACTGCGCAGTGCCAAATCCCACGGCGGGACCGGGCTAAAGCGGCTCTTGAGGAATTCGAGCAGCAATCGGCTGCGAGAGTTCGTTTCATGTTCAAGGCGAAGTGCATAAATGCCGCTCGTCTCCGCTTGGGGCAGGCCGGCGTCGCAAAAAAGCGCGATCAATTCCCCACGCAACAGATATTCGCTGATCAGCCAGGTAGGCAAATGGGCGATTCCCAGCCCGGCCAAGGCGCCGAACAGAAGGGTTTCGGCATTGTTGGCAACCATGCGCATGCGCGAGGGCCGGTACAGACGTGTCTGGCCGTCTACCTCAAATCGCCAGGCGAACGGGGGTGCCAGGCCGTCCCAGTCCAGGCCGTCATGGCCAGGCAATTCGCTGGGGCACTTGGGCACGCCCCGTGCAGCCAGGTAGGCGGGGCTGGCGCAGGCGATGCGCACCATGTCGGCAAGGGGTGTCGCCACCAGGCGTGTGTCGGCCAGCGGACCTGCCCGTAATACCAGGTCGACTTCGCCTAAATGGCTGCCGTGCATGTCGACGAAACTGTCGATCAAGCGCAATTGCACATCGAGGCCAGGGTAGGCCACCAGAAAATCGGCGATCGCCGGGGCCAAGTGACGGCGCCCGAAGGCCGCCGGTGCATCGAGGCGTATCAAGCCTTCCGGGGCATTGCTCAACGACACCGCTTCGGCCCGGGCCAGGCGCAACTCATCTATGACGTGCCTGGCGCGTTCGGCAAACGCATTGCCCGCAGGCGTCGGCCGCACAGCGTGGGTGCTGCGGCTAAACAAGCGGCTGCCGAGGGCGCGCTCCAGGTTATCGATGCGCCGGGCAACCGCTGACGGCGTCAGTGGATGACGCCGGGCCGCGCCGGAAAAGCTCCCGGTTTCCAGTACATCGAGAAACAAGCTCAATTGATCGGTCAATGTATCAGGGTTCATGGCCAAGTCCGCTTTTGCAGGAAACGCACAGCCATTGTGCGTGGCTGTGCGTTTCGCTGCCAGCACACAGCCGCTAGCATGACGGTCCCTGTGCACGATAAAAGTTGAAATCTGATGATCGAGTGGGTGCTGTACGGCGTATTGGGCGTCGCCCTGGGAACCGTGGGTGGGCTTTTCGGCATCGGTGGCGGCCTGATTGCCATTCCGGCCCTTGGCGTGTTGTTCGGCCTTGACCAGCAGTTGGCGCAGGGCACGGCGTTGGTCATGGTGGTGCCCAATGTGCTATTGGCGTTATGGCGCTATCACCAGCGCAACCGCATCGAGCTACGGCATGCCCTACCGCTGTCCTTGTGCAGCTTCGTGTTCGCCTGGCTGGGGTCGATCTGGGCCGTGGGGTTGGACGCGCATGCCATGCGCCTGGGTTTTGTGGGCTTTCTGGTGGCGCTGGCGATCTGGAACGTGGCCAGGATGTTCATGAAAGTCAGCCCTGCCAGTACAGAGCTGCGTCATCCCTGGCCTTGGCTTGGCGTACTCGGCAGCTTCGCCGGGACCATGGGCGGGTTGTTCGGCGTCGGTGGCGCGGTCGTCGCCACGCCGATATTGACCAGTGTGTTCGGCGCAACCCAGGTGGTCGCGCAAGGGTTGTCACTGGCGCTGGCAGCGCCAAGCACGTTGATCACCCTGGTGACCTACGGCGTGCACCACAGTGTGGACTGGAGCGTCGGTATCCCGCTTGCGGCGGGCGGGCTATTGAGCATCAGTTGGGGCGTCAAGTTGGCCCACGCCCTGCCGGAAAAGGCGCTGCGGGCGATGTTCTGTGTTTTCCTGGTGGTCTGCGCGGTCATGCTTGGTTTCGAACTGTAGCCGCAGGCGTGTCACTTGAACCCTTCGATGATGTACTGCGCCATGCAATCGGTGATGGGGGAGGGTGACTGACCGCCACGTACCAGCATGACGTTGGCCAGCGGCAATTCAGGCAAGCCTTCGGCTTCGCCGAGTACCCGCAGATTGCCGCTGATCAGGCTCTGCAACTGGGCGGTCACCGCCAGCCCCGCGGTGACCACGGCAAAAATGGCCGACAGGCTGGGGCTTGTGTAGGCCACCCGGTAGTCGATGCCCTGGGTTTCCAGTGCGTTACAGGTCCAGGCGCGGCAGAAGCACTCGGTGTTGAACAATGCCAATGGCATGGGGCGCTGCTCGTGTGGGCAGAAGCCCTCGGCCGCAGCCCATACCAGCCGCTCCTGGCGCAGCAGTTGGCCGATTTCGTTGCCGGGCTCACGGGTGACGATGGTCAGGTCCAGGTCCTTGCGCAGCATCAGCTGGCGTGAGGTGTCGCAGTGCACTTCCACCTGGACCAAGGGGTAGGCCTTGGCAAAACTGGACAAAATGCTCGGCAGAAAACGCATGGCGTAGTCGTCAGGTGTACCGATTCGCACCAGGCCCACCATGTGCGGCATGCGCAGGGTGTTGAAGACCTCACCGTGCAACTTGAGAATGCGCCGGGCATACCCCAGCAATACCTGTCCTTCGGCGGTCAAACGCACTTGCCGCCCCTCGCGTTCGAACAAGGGCCGTTGAAGGATATCTTCTTCCAGGCGCTTCATCTGCATGCTGACGGCCGATTGGGTGCGGTTGACCACCTCACCGGCACGGGTAAAGCCGCCTTGCTCGGCGATGGCAACAAAGGTACGCAGCACGTCGGCGTCGAGACTCTGGTACTGGGACATTGCATCAATCTCCGAGATGCATGGCATCAGAAACATTCGTTGGATTGATCTTAATCGGCGCGTGAGACTGAAGCCATCGATAACGGAGGGCTTCACGATGAAAGGTACGATCAGTTGCGCAGAGGCTTCAGTTGTGTCGTCAAGGACGTTGTGGCAAGCGACCTGGGGGCGCGTGATCCGGTGGTTGGAGCTGCACCGCCAGCGCCAGCAGCTTGCCAGCCTGAGCGACGCCATGCTCCACGACCTGGGCTTGAGCAGGGCCGATACGCATCAGGAAAGCGAGCGGCACTTCTGGGACGACCCGCTGTGCAAGTGAGCGCAGCGAGGTCCCTGCCTTGCCTTTTTCGGAGCGCCGCTTAGCGGCGCACCTGCTTCAGTGTCTCGGCGATCAGGAACGCCAGTTCCAGCGACTGGTCGGCGTTCATCCGCGGGTCGCAGTGGGTATGGTAGCGATCCGACAAGGCGTCCTCGGTGATCGGGCGGGCCCCACCGATGCACTCGGTGACGTTCTGCCCGGTCATCTCGATATGAATACCACCTGCGTGGCTGCCTTCGGCCTGGTGAACCTGGAAGAACTGCTTCACCTCGTCCAGGATCTGGGCGAAGTCGCGGGTCTTGTAGCCGCTGCTGGCCTTGATGGTATTGCCATGCATCGGGTCCGAACTCCACAGCACCTTGCGGCCCTCGTGCTCGACCGTGCGGATCAGCCCCGGCAAATGGTCCCCGACCTTGCCCGCGCCCATGCGCACGATCAGGTTCAGGCGCCCTGGATCGTTGCTGGGGTTGAGGATGTCGATCAGGCGGATGAGCGCCTCCGGTTCCATGCTCGGGCCCACCTTGACCCCGATCGGATTGTGCACCCCACGCAAGAACTCCACGTGTGCGCCGTCGAGCTGACGTGTGCGATCGCCGATCCAGAGCATGTGCGCGGAGCAGTCGTAGTAGTCGCCAGTCAGGCTGTCCTGGCGCACGAAAGCCTGTTCGTAGTTGAGCAGCAGGGCTTCGTGGGCCGTGAAGAAGCTGGTCTCGCGCAGCTGGGGTGCGCTGTCCAGGCCACAGGCGCGCATGAACGCCAGGGTCTCGTCGATGCGGTTGGCCAACTGGTGATATTTGTCGGCCAGCGCCGAATTGGCGATGAAGTCCAGGTTCCACTTGTGCACCTGGTGCAGGTCGGCGAAGCCGCCTTGCGCGAAAGCGCGCAGCAGGTTCAGGCTGGCCGTGGACTGGTGATAGGCCTGCAGCAGGCGCTCGGGGTCGGGGATGCGGCTTTTGGCATCGAAGCCGATACCGTTGACGATGTCGCCACGGTAGGCGGGCAAGGTAACGCCGCCCAGGGTCTCGTCACCGGCCGAGCGAGGCTTGGCGAACTGCCCGGCCATGCGCCCTACCTTGACCACAGGACAGCCGGCGGCAAAGGTCATGACAATGGCCATTTGCAGCAGCACCTTGAAGGTGTCGCGAATCTTGGCCGCGGAAAATTCCGCGAAGCTCTCGGCACAGTCGCCACCTTGCAAGAGAAACGCCCGGCCTTCGGTCACCTCGGCGAACTGACGCCGCAACTCGCGGGCTTCGCCAGCGAACACCAACGGCGGGTAACTGGCCAGGGTTTGCTCGACCTTGTGCAGGTGCGCAGCGTCAGGGTAGACGGGTTGTTGCTGGATCGGCAGGGCACGCCAGCTGTCAGGGCTCCACGTTTGGGTCATTTCAGGCTCGGTCATGTAGGTTGCAGGCTGGCAGCCATGGTAACAGCTGGCACCGTGCTTGTTGCAGCACGGGTGTTGACGGACAATGCAGCTTTTGCGGGGGTGATTTGCACATGGTGGCGCAACGGCAGGAGCGGTTGCTGGCACGCGTGGAGGATGCCTTTGGCGTCATCAGCGTGTACGAGGTGGATGATTACCGTTTCCTCGAATTCGGCGACGCCATCGAGCAGAGCTGCGTGTTCACGGCGGACCCCAGCTGGCTGGAGTACGATTACACCCGCGCCATGCTGGTAGGGGCGCTTTGCCATGAACAGCCGGAAAGTGCGCTGTTCCTGGGGCTGGGCGCCGGAACCCTGACCCAGGCTTGCATGAAGTTTCTGCCCCTCGAAGACATCGAGGCCATCGAGCTGCGCCCGGATGTGCCACGCCTGGCCATGGAGCACCTTGGCCTGGATGATGACCCGCGGTTATATGTGCGCATCGGCGATGCGGTCGAATTGCTGCCGACTGCGGAAACGACCGACTTGTTGTTCGTCGACCTTTATACCGACCATGGGCCTGGCGTCGGGCATTTGGCTTGGAATTTTCTGGAGGGCTGCCAGCAACGCCTCAACCCCGGTGGTTGGCTGGTGATCAACCAGTGGGCCACTGACGAGGGCAAGCCGCTTGGGGCGGCATTGCTGCGCGGGTTGTACCACCGCCATTACTGGGAATTACCGGTCAAGGAGGGCAACGTGATCGTGCTGGTGCCAGCCGACCTGGAGCAGACCCTCGACATGGCGGGGCTGCGGGCGCGGGCTGAGGCCCTGGCGCCACGCCTGGGGTATAGCCTGGACGGGTTGATCAAGGACATTCGGCCGGCCAGTTGAGCCGCAGGGATGGGATGAAATTGCAGGGGGCCGTTGCGCGACCCCGCGCGCCATACAGAGGGCTTCGGTGGTTTGACCGCAGCGTTCCAGTCACTTGGCGATAACCAAAACAACGCCCCTGCAGGTGTAAAAGATGTATCGTTTCAGCCGCTGCCCACCGACAGCGCCCTCAAACCCCGCGGCCTGAAAAAATTCCTCCCGCCCCGTTCGATTTCAGGTATAGTACGCGCCGGTCTTTTAGCGGGCCTCAAAAATCAGGCGGTGCAAATCCTCCGAGTCCAGCTTCGGCTGCACGTCCGCTAGGCGGACCTTCCCAAGTATCTTTTTCAATCGTTTTCGCAAATCCCCGCCGCCAAAGCTGCCTGGGTGACCTGTCGGTCTTTCATGGCTTGTGCAGCTTTGGAGCATGGGTCTTTGCGGATGCACTCTAGAGGCAGACCCATGACCCAGGAAATCGCCGGCTTCGCCGCTCTCGATCTCAATCCGAACATTGTTGCCGCTGTCGTGGCCACCGGCTATGAAGAGCCGTCGGCCATTCAGCAGCAATCGATCCCGATCATCCTCGCCGGTCACGACATGATCGGCCAGGCGCAGACAGGCACCGGCAAGACCGCTGCCTTCGCTCTGCCGATCCTCAACAAGATCGATGTGAGCAAGCGCGAGCCGCAAGCCCTGATCCTGGCACCAACCCGTGAGTTGGCGCTGCAAGTTGCAACCGCTTTCGAAACCTACGCCAAGCAGATGCCGGGCGTGAACGTCGTGGCCGTCTACGGTGGTGCCCCGATGGGCCCGCAGCTGCGCGCCATTCGCAACGGCGCGCAAATCGTCGTCGCCACCCCAGGCCGTCTGTGCGACCACTTGCGTCGTGACGAGAAGGTCCTGTCGACCGTGCAGTACCTGGTACTGGACGAAGCCGACGAGATGCTCAAGCTGGGCTTCATGGACGACCTCGAAGTGATCTTCGATGCCATCCCGGCCACGCGTCAGACCGTACTGTTCTCCGCGACCCTGCCGTCGTCGATCCGCTCGATCGCCGAACGTCACCTGCGTGAGCCCAAGCACGTCAAGATCCAGAGCAAGACCCAGACCGTCACCGCGATCGATCAGGCTCACCTGATGGTGCATGCCGACCAGAAGATCCCGGCCGTGCTGCGTCTGCTGGAAGTCGAAGAGTTCGACGCGCTGATCGCCTTCGTGCGCACCAAGCAGGCTACCCTGGACCTGGCTGCCGCGTTGGAAGCCAAGGGGTACAAGGCTGCTGCGCTGAACGGCGACATCGCCCAGAACCAGCGTGAGCGCGTGATCGACTCGCTCAAGGATGGCCGCCTGGACATCGTCGTCGCCACTGACGTCGCTGCCCGTGGCCTGGACGTGCCGCGCATCACCCACGTGTTCAACGTCGACATGCCGTACGATCCTGAGTCCTATGTGCACCGTATTGGCCGTACCGGCCGTGCGGGTCGCGAAGGTCGCGCACTGCTGCTGGTGACGCCGCGTGAGCGCCGCATGCTGCAGGTGATCGAGCGCGTGACGGGTCAGAAAGTCGCCGAAGCGCGCCTGCCCAACGGCCAGGCGGTGCTCGATGCCCGTATCAAGAAGCTGACCAATAGCCTGGCGCCGCTGGTTGCCGAAGCCGAAGCCACCCACGGCGAGCTGTTCGACCGCCTGACCGCCGACCTGGGCTGCAGCGCTCGCGCGCTGGCTTCTGCCCTGCTGCGCAAGGCCACCAATGGCCAAGCCCTGGACCTGGCAGCGGTAGAACGCGAACAGCCCCTGGTGCCAAGCTTCGCCCCGCGTGGCGAGCGCACCGAACGTGGTGAGCGCCCGGACCGTGGCGACCGCGAGCGTCGTGCGCCACTGCCGTTGGCAGAAGGCCGCGTACGCTGCCGTACTGCCCTGGGCGCACGTGACGGTATCGCTGCCAAGAACCTGCTGGGCGCGATCCTCAACGAAGGTGGCCTGGCGCGTGATGCCATTGGTCGCATCCAGGTGCGTGATAGCTTCAGCCTGGTCGAGCTGCCGGAAGACGGCCTCGAGAAGCTGCTGACCAAGCTCAAGGACACTCGCGTCGCTGGCAAGCAGCTCAAGCTGCGTCGCTACCGCGAAGATTGATCCTCAAGCAATAAAACATCCCCGGCCTAGGTCGGGGATTTTTTTTGCAAGCCATCAGGCGCGACCTAACCGAATCGGTAGATATCCATCCCCAGCGCGCCCAAGGTGAAGCCCTGGTGCACCACGTCAAAAGCCCCACCCGCGCCTAGGGCAAAGAACAGCGGCAGCAGATGCTCATCGCTGGGGTGATTGCGCACGGCAAACGGCGCCTGCGCCCTGTAGTCGAGCAAGGCCTGGCAGTCGTTGGCCTGCAACGTCTCTACCATCCAGTTTCTGAAGGCCAGCGCCCACGGCGCCATCCTGTCCGGCCCAGCCTGCCAGTCCAGTTCACCAAGATTGTGCGTGATACTGCCAGAGCCAATCAGCAGGACACCTTCTTCGCGCAGCCCGGCCAGGGCCTGGCCAATGCGTAGCTGCCCCGTGGGGCCCAAATGGCTGGGCAAGGACACCTGCACCAGCGGGACCTGTGCCTGCGGATACATCAGCGATAAGGGCACCCAGGCGCCATGATCGAAGGGGCGCTCGGCGTCTGGGTCAGCTGGCAGCCCGGCCGCCTGCAAACGATCACAGATACGTTGCGCCAGGTGCGGATCGCCCGGTGCTGGGTACTGCACCGCATACAGCGCCGCAGGAAAGCCAGCAAAGTCATGCCAGGTCGCCGGCCTCGCGCCGCTCGTCACTGCCAGGTCGCGGCTTTCCCAATGGGCCGATACCACGACAATCGCACGTGGCGTAGGCAGCTGTTGAGCCAACTGCGCCAGTGCAGGCCCGCTGGCGCCGGGCTGCAATGCCAACATGGGTGAGCCGTGGGAGATGAACAAGCTAGGCAGCATGGCAGGGTCCTGAGGGTTAAGATGCTCGCATCTTCGGCCAAGGCTTGATCGAATCCAAATCAAGTTATGGCTGGGAACCATCGAATAATCGGGAGGAAACATGGAACCGGCATTCTGGCAGCAGCGGTGGGCCGACAACCAGATTGGCTTTCATCAAGCCCAGGTGAACCCCTACCTGCAGGCCTATTGGCCTGGCTTGCATCTGGCAGCCAACAGCAAGGTCCTGGTGCCCTTGTGCGGCAAGAGCCTGGACGTACTGTGGCTGGCCGGGCAGGGGCACCGAGTGATGGGTGTCGAGTTGTCTCGTCGGGCAGTGGAAGACTTCTTCCGTGAGCAGGGGCTCCAGGCACAGGTCTCGCACACAGGCGCATTCGAAATCTGGCGTCATGGGTCTATTGAGCTTTGGTGCGGCGATTTCTTCGCGCTGACGAGCGGCGACGTGGGTGACTGTACCGCGCTCTACGACCGAGCGGCCTTGATTGCCTTGCCCTCGGCGATGCGGGAGCGGTATGTCCGAGCGCTGTCGGGCTTGTTGCCTGCTGGCACCAAGGGGCTGGTGGTGACCTTGGACTATGACCAGGCGCTGGTGCCCGGGCCGCCGTTTTCGGTGAGCGACGACGCGTTGCGGCAGGGGTTCACCGGCTGGCAAGTGGATGAGCTCGAAGCGGTGCAGATGATCGAGCAGAGCCCGAAGTTCGTGCAGGCGGGGGCTTCGAGCTTGTGGGAGAGGGTCTATCGGGTCAGCCGTTGAGGTCTGCACCCCGCCTTGTGATTAACAGGCGCTCATAAAAAAAGGCGACCGAAGTCGCCTTTTTGCAGGGGGTGGATCAACCGCGGCGGCGCAGGGCGTCGATGCGGTCTTCCAGTGGCGGGTGGCTCATCAGCAGGCCGGCCAGGCCCTGCTTGAGACCCCCATTGATGCCGAAGGCCTTGAGCGTGTCGGGCATGTGAACCGGCAAACCCTGTTCCACACGCAGGCGCTGCAAGGCGCCGATCATGGCCGAGGTGCCGGCCAGGCGAGCGCCGGCTTCGTCTGCGCGATACTCGCGGCGGCGCGAGAACCACATGACGATGATGCTGGCCAGGATGCCCAGTATCAGTTCTGCCACGATGGTCGCGACGTAATAGGCGATACCTTGGCCTTCCTCGTTCTTGAAGATGACCTTGTCGACGAAGTTGCCGATGATCCGGGCGAAGAACATCACGAAGGTGTTCACCACGCCCTGGACCAGCGCCAGGGTGACCATGTCGCCGTTGGCAACGTGGCCGATCTCGTGCGCCAGCACGGCGCGCACTTCATCGGGCGAAAAACGCTCCAGCAGGCCTTGAGAGACCGCCACCAGTGCATCGTTACGGTTCCAGCCGGTGGCAAAGGCGTTGGCTTCATAGGCCGGGAAAATACCCACTTCCGGCATCTTGATGCCAGCCTCGCGGGACAGCTCCTCGACCGTTTGCAGCAGCCACTGCTCGTGCCGGGTACGCGGCTGGCTGATGATCTGGGTACCGGTGCTCATCTTCGCCATCCACTTGGAGATGAACAGCGAAACCAGCGAGCCGGCAAAACCGAACACCGCACAGAACACGAGCAGGCTGCCAAGGTCCAGGTCGACCCCGTTGGCAGCCATGAACCCGTTGAAACCGAACAGGCTCAGGGTAATGCTTGCAACCAGCACCACCGCAAGGTTGGTGGCCACAAACAACAGAATGCGCATCATGGTTGTTACGTTCTCCTGACGGATGAATTGTCGCTTACTGCGGGGTATATAAGGGGCCTGCCGCCGGGATTCAATCGACGGACTATTTCAAACTGTGTAAGCCGCAGTATGGCAGAGGAGGGGAAGCCGGCTGTGGGATAGAGCATTGCAGGATGTAAGAAACATGCTACAGCGCGCGCAGGGCCGTCCTTTTCCTGAGGCGGCCCTGCCAGCGCTCACAGCTGCAACCAGAGTGTCGGCCCTCTGTGAGCGCCAGCGGCGCGTGTGCTTACTGCGAATAGGTCCTGAGGAAATTGCCGATCCGCCCGATGGCCGCTTCCAGGTCATCTACGCGGGGCAGCGTCACTACGCGGAAATGGTCCGGCCAAGGCCAGTTGAACGCAGTGCCCTGGACGATGAGCAGTTTCTCGGACAGCAGCAGGTCCAAGGCGAATTTCTCGTCGTTGAGGATCGGGCAGACCTTCGGGTCGATCCTCGGGAACGCATACAGCGCGCCCATGGGCTTGACGCAGCTCACCCCGGGGATGTCGTTGAGCAGCTCGAAGGTGCGGTTGCGCTGTTCTAGCAAGCGCCCCGGTGGCAGCACCAGGTCGTTGATGCTCTGGTAACCACCCAGTGCGGTCTGAATGGCATGCTGGGCCGGTACGTTGGCGCACAGGCGCATGTTGGCCAGCATGTCGATGCCTTCGATGTAGCTCTGGGCATGATGCTTGGGCCCGGAAATGATCAACCAGCCGGAGCGAAAGCCTGCCACGCGGTACGATTTGGACAGGCCGTTGAAGGTCAGGCACAGCAGGTCCGGTGCCAGGGAGGCCGTGCTGATGTGCACCGCTTCGTCATAAAGAATCTTGTCGTAGATTTCGTCGGAGAACACCACCAGGTTGTGCTGGCGAGCGAGCTCCAGCATGCCCCGCAACAGCGCTGTGGAATACACCGCGCCCGTTGGGTTGTTGGGGTTGATGATGACCAGTGCCTTGGTGTTGGGGGTGATCTTGGCCTTGATGTCCTCCAGGTCGGGGAACCAGTCGGCCTGCTCGTCGCACAGGTAGTGCACCGGTTTGCCGCCGGCCAGGCTTACGGCTGCCGTCCACAGGGGGTAGTCGGGGGCGGGGATGAGCACCTCGTCACCGTTGTTGAGCAGGGCCTGCATCGACATGACGATCAACTCGGACACGCCGTTGCCCAGGTAGATATCTTCGATGCCGACGCCTTCGATGCCCTTTTGCTGGCAGTACTGCATCACCGCCTTGCGTGCGCTGAACAGGCCTTTGGAATCGCTGTAGCCCTGCGCGGTAGGGAGGTTGCGGATCACGTCCTGCAGAATTTCATCGGGCGCCTCGAAACCGAACGGCGCCGGGTTGCCGATGTTCAGCTTGAGGATGCGGTGGCCTTCCTCTTCCAGACGCTTGGCGTGCTTGAGCACAGGGCCGCGAATGTCGTAGCAAACATTGGCGAGCTTGTTCGATTTGCTGAACTGCATGATGGAATCCCGATTGAGAAAACGCGCTATGCCCGGCCGAAAGGTTTGTAAGGGCACAAAGCGGGTGCGAGACTGAACGCCTTGCACACGAAGCCAACTAATATACGTGCCACCCGCGCCCCGGAAAAGACGGCGCAGGGTGAAATTGAGCCTGCCGAGGGAGCCCCATGCAAAAGATCGAGAAAACCCTGGAACAGTGGCGGTCGATGCTCGACCCCGAGCAATACCAGGTGTGCCGTCTGAAAGGCACCGAGCGGCCGTTCAGCGGCAAGTACAACAGCGAGCGCCGCGACGGCATCTATCACTGCATCTGCTGCGGTCTGGCATTGTTCGATGCCCAGACCAAGTTCGATTCGGGCTGTGGTTGGCCAAGCTTCTACGCCCCCATCGAGGATAGCGCGATGATCGAGATCCGCGACACCTCCCACGGCATGATCCGCACCGAGGTGACCTGTGCCCGCTGCGACGCTCACCTTGGCCACGTGTTCCCCGACGGGCCACCACCGACCGGGCTGCGCTACTGCATCAACTCGGTGTGCATCGACTTGCGCCCTCGTGACTGACCGGAGCTCGAACATGGCCGCATCGCTGCTGGATATTCCCTGTGTCACCCTTGCAGGCGAACACAAGAAGCTGGGCGACTTCCCAGGCAAGGCCGTGCTGGTGGTCAACACCGCCAGCCAGTGCGGCTTCACGCCGCAATACGCCGGGTTGGAACAGCTGTGGCAGAGGTACCGTGATCGCGGGCTGGTGGTGCTGGGCTTTCCCTGCAACCAGTTCGGCAAGCAGGAGCCTGGCGAGGCGCGTGACATCGCGCAGTTCTGCCAGCGCAATTTCGGCGTGAGCTTTGCGCTGTTTCGCAAGGTGGAGGTCAACGGCCCAGGCACCCACCCCTTGTTCGCCGAGCTCAAGCAGCGGGCGCCTGGCATTCTGGGTAGCCAGAAGATCAAGTGGAACTTCACCAAGTTCCTGCTCGACCCGGCCAGCGGCCAGGTGGTGCGTTATGCACCGACCACCAAGCCGCAGGCCTTGGAGGCGGACATCGAGCGTCTGCTCAGCCGCTGACCGGCACCCAGCGATCGACCACGGCCAGCAGGTCCTCGCGCCGGAACGGCTTGGCCAGGTAATCGTCCATACCGGCGGCTCGGCAGCGGTCGCGCTCCTCGGGCATTGCATTGGCGGTGAGCGCGACAATGGGCAGCCCTGGCCAATGGCCGCGCTCACGGATGCGCCGGGTGGCCTCGTAGCCATCCATCACCGGCATGTTGCAGTCCATCAGCACCAGGTCGAAGGCTTCCTCTTCTAGCCGCGCCAGGGCTTCGACTCCTTGCGTGGCCAATTCCACCTGGCACCCCAGCTTGGCCAGCATGCCTTTGGCCACCAGCTGATTGACGGGGTTGTCCTCCACCAGCAGGATGCGCGCCCGGCCTTTGGCTGTAGCGGGGGGTGGGGTTGCCAGTGGGTGCTCGGCATCGTGTCCTTGCAATACCCGATGCAGCGTCTGGTACAGCGCCCCACGGGTCAGCGGGCGTGCGAGCTGATGCAGGGGGGGCATGGCCAAGGCCTGTTCGCTGGGCAGGAAGTTGCCGTAGGCAGTGACGAGCAGGATGGGTACCTGCGAAACCCTGCGCACCTCGGGCAGCGCCTGCACATCGTCGAGTATCAGCAGGTCGGTTGCGCCTGCTACGGTGTCAATGCCGTCGTGCCGTGCATACGCCAGGCCCAAGGCCGGTAACAGGCCAAGCATCAGCTCATGCAGGCCGCTGCCCGCTGCGGTCAGTGCAGCCACGCTGGCGTGCAAAGGCTCGGGTGTATCGGCCTTGGCGCAGGCGTTGAGGGGGAGTTCTGCAGTGAAACGGCTGCCAAAACCGGGCTGGGACCGAATATGCAGATGGCCATGCATGGCCTTGCACAGGTTACGGGTCAGGGCCAGTCCCAGGCCGGTACCGCCGTACTGACGCGTGATGCCTGCGCCGGCCTGGGTGAAAGGCTGGAAGATGCGCGCTTGCGCTTCTTCCGGGATGCCGATGCCGGTATCCCGGACTTCCAGGCGCACGCCGCCGATCATCGGCTCAAGCCTGACGTCCACCCGTCCAAAGCGGGTGAATTTCAACGCGTTGGACAACAGGTTGCCGACGATCTGGCGCACCCGCGTAGGGTCGCCCAATACGCTTGCCGGAAAGTCATGGGCAATCAGACAAGTCAGTTCGACCCCCTGGGCCACGTTCTGCGACAGCAGGCTAGCGGTGTCCTCGATTAGGGTCGCCATGTCGAAGGGGATTCGTTCTAGCTCGAGCTGGCCTGCATCGAATTTCGACAGATCGAGGATATCGTTGAGCAGTTCGACCAGGACTTTCCCGGAGTCGTGTGCAATGGTCAGCTGCTGGCGCTGCTCACCTGGCAGCGGGTTGTCCAGCGCCAGGGCGATCATGCCGAGCATCCCATTGAGGGGCGTACGGATCTCGTGGCTCATGTTGGCCAGGAACGCAGCCCGTGCATGGGCCATGTCCAGCGCCCGACGCCGGGCTTGCTCAAGCTCTTGGTTGGTCAGGCTGAGGTTGTCGTTGCTCGCTTTGAGTTCATCGGTACGGGCCGCAACGATGTTTTCCAGCTCGTTGAGGTACTGGGTGAGCCGATTCTCGGCCGTACGGCGCTGCTCGATCTCGGTGGACATGCTGACGAACTGCTGGTTGGCCACTTTCACCAGTACGCCGATTTCATCGTGCTCATGACCGGGCGGGCATTGCAGTCGTCTCTGCAGGGGCTTGCGCGCATCGCCGCCGCTCAGCGCACCGATCACCGTGACCAACGGCTTGGTCAGCATCATATAGAACAGGGCCAGCAACAGGCCTGTCAGCACAAGGCTGCGGGCAAAGCCGTTGAGCAGGGTGAGGCCGGCGCGGTCGAGAAAGCGCCGGCCGAAGGGGTAGGTGTCCACGTCCAGGTACAGCGTGCCCAGGTACTCGTCGGGCATGTGGGTGAGAAACAAGGGGTCGCGCAGTTGACGGTGATCGCCGAACAGAAAGTCGCTGATCGGCCTGTAACGGTCTTCGAGTCGCGGCCGTTCCACGTCTGCCAGCACCGTCTCGTTGTTGTCGATCAATCGCGCGCGCACGATGGCAGGCGACTCCAGCAGCCCCCGGGTCAGTTCCAGTGCCAGCTCCGAGTCGATGTTGTAGGCGATGCGCGAGGCCGGGTTGTGGCTGATTTGCAGCAGCGCACGCACTTCGCGGTTGATCGAGGCGTCTTCGCTGGCATAATCGATGCCGATCTGGACAAGACTGAGCAATGTTCCCAGGATGAAGCCAACCAGGACTGTCAACCGGGCTTGCTTGTATGACAGGCGATTGGTGAACTTGATATCCATGAGTCCCGAGCCGGTTCCACATTCCTTGCGCTGCGCAAGCATAGCCGATCGATCGCGGCTGCTGGCGGGTCTGTCACATTTTCAGCCCTGATCAGGCTGAGCGCCTGGGCTGGCCGTTTGATTGCTCAATCGCCTTGTACGCCATGGCACGGTGCTACGTGCCGTCGTGACTGTACGAGGCGGTTCTAGGATAACGGGCCACCCGCCAACCCGAATTCGACTGTGTAGGAGTCGTCATGGACGCCCGCTTGATTACTTTTCTGGACCGCGCCGAAACGGTGCTGGCCCGTCTCGAGCCGCTGCTGCCGGCAGCGCGTCCCGAGATAGACTGGTCCGCGACCCTGGCTGCCCGGTGGCAGCGCGATGGCCGCAGTGGCTACCTGATGCCGCTTGAGGTCAGCCTGGATATCCGCCTGAGCGACCTGATCGGTGTCGACCAGCAGCGTGACCAGCTTGGCCGCAACACCCATCAGTTCATCAGTGGCCTGCCTGCCAACCACGCGTTGCTGTGGGGCTCGCGGGGCACAGGCAAGTCCTCGCTGGTGCGTGCGCTGCTGGCCGAGCACGCCGCAGCGGGGCTGCGCTTGATCGAGATCGAGCGCGACCATTTGGCCGACCTGCCACGGGTGGTGGAGCAACTGCAGAAATTGCCGCAGCGCTTCATCCTGTTCTGCGACGACCTGTCGTTCGAGGCGGGGGAGGGCGACTACCGGGTACTCAAGAGCGTGCTCGATGGCTCGCTTGAGCAGGCCCCGGATAACGTCCTGTTGTACGCCACATCCAACCGCCGCCACCTGG
Organism: Pseudomonas sp. UBA5568; assembly: GCF_002425525.1. Lineage (NCBI taxonomy): Bacteria > Pseudomonadati > Pseudomonadota > Gammaproteobacteria > Pseudomonadales > Pseudomonadaceae > Pseudomonas > Pseudomonas sp. UBA5568. The sequence continues at coordinate 41,970 of NZ_DIMK01000002.1, forward strand.
TACCAGAAAAACAGAGCGACAACGAAAACTGGCAGATGGTCGATGGCGAGTTGCACCCCAATGAGGCCGTGGAAGACAAGATCGCCTTGTCCGACCGCTTTGGGTTGTGGCTGTCCTTCTACCCGTTCAGCCAGGAGCACTTCCTCGATGTGGTCGAGCACTGGATCGGCCAGCTCGCGCGCCCTGCCGGGCTGCGCTGGCAGCGTGACGAAGCCCTGGACATACTCGCCGTGCGCTGGGCTACCGGCCGCGGCAATCGTAATGGCCGATGTGCCTATCAGTTCGCCCGCTATTGGGTCGGGCTGCAATTGCTGGAGCAAACCCGATGATCGATCTCAATGCCAGTGGTGCTGGCCTGGACGGCTACGCCTTGCTGGCGGCGCAAGTACAGGCGCTGTTCGCCGACGAGCGTGACTTCACCGCCAACGCCGCGCAATTCTCGGCTTTTGTCTATCACCAGATCGAAGACCTGAACTGGGCGGGGTTTTACATCAATCGCGATGAACAGCTGGTGCTCGGCCCGTTCCAGGGCCAGGTGGCCTGCGTGCGCATTCCCTTTGGCAAAGGGGTGTGCGGCACCGCAGCAGCCACGCGCCAAACCCAGCGGGTAGAAGACGTGCACGCCTTTGCCGGGCACATTGCCTGCGACAGCGCGTCCAACAGCGAGCTGGTGATTCCACTGATCAAGGCGGGCAGGCTGGTGGGCGTGCTGGATCTGGACAGCCCCACGATCGGGCGTTTCAGTGAAGCCGATCAGGCAGGGCTTGAGCAGCTGGTGGCGATTTTTCTGGAACTGACTGACTGCTGATCGCCCTTGAGCACGTATCGACGGCGCGCCTGCGCCGCCGTTACGGGCACCCGGTTCAGTCGTACATCGCCTTCTTCTTCCAGGTCTCTTCGTCGTCGGTTTTCAAGCCTTCGGTCAGCTCGTTATCTTCGTCCTCGGTCGGCGCCAGCTGATCCAGCACTTGGGCATTCACCCGCGCCAGCAGTTTTTCAAGATACGTCAGCTGCTCTTCGTAGACCTTGGGCTCCGGTTGCTTGCGCAGGTACTGCACGCCCCGTTCGAACGCCAGGCGAGCCTGGCCGGGCTGCTCGTTCTGCAAGGCCTGTTGGCCGAGGTTGTTGAAGAACTCGATGTGCAGCAATACCAGGATGTGGCGGATTTCCTTGAGCCAGTGCTTGGCTTCCAGAGCAGGTAGAAAGCCTTCTTGCGCGGCGCGGGTGATCTGGTTGTGCAAGGCTTCGAGCAGAAACCGCACGTCCTTGGCCTTGGCTTCGGTCAGGATCGGGTTGGGTGGGTTGTTGACCGGTATCTGCTCGCCTTTGGCGATCAGCGCTTCAACTTCGGCGATGCGCGCCTTGATGTCGGCATTGTGCTTGTCCAGGGCAAGCTGACGCTGGTTGACGTTCAGCTCCAGCCGGGTCAGCAGCAATTTCAGCCCAGGGGTCATGTACTGGCCGGGGAAGGTTTCACTGATTTCGCCACAGCGACGCAGGCGATCGGCCAGTTCTATCTTCAATCGAGCGCGCTCGAGCTTGCCGTTCTCGACCACGTTATTGAGGTAGCCAATCAGAATCAGCAGTGCGATACCCGCCACGACGAGCAGGGTGATCAGAAGTGGTGTCACCGTGAATGCCTCATGAAATGGATTGCATCATTGAGTGTAGGGGCGAGGTTGCGTAGACCCTGACAGCCTGTGTTCATTATCGGCCGCATGCCCAGTGGCTGAATGCTGGCACATTTACGCTGCGCTGACGTCAGAAATTCAGCTCGGGCTTCGTTTAGCGCCTGCGCAATCTGGGGCGGCAGGGCGGGAAGTCATTGATTTAAATAAATTTCTACAAAAGGGTTGACGGCCTATCCATCCCTCCATAGAATGCGCGCCACTTGCAGCGTAAAGCACACAGCAGAACGCAGCAGGGAGTGAAAGCAGGCAGTAATGCCAGCAGCGTGTCCCCTTCGTCTAGTGGCCTAGGACACCGCCCTTTCACGGCGGTAACAGGGGTTCGAGTCCCCTAGGGGACGCCA
>NZ_DIMK01000002.1:44051-44178 GCF_002425525.1 Pseudomonas sp. UBA5568
CTCGTTTCCCGCTCCAGTTTCTCCGGCAGTGCCTCGCGGCGCGGCAGGAAAAGAAAATCCAGTCTGGATCGTGAGGTTCATGTACTGGTGCACTGAAAAGTGTTGTGTGTCCCCTTCGTCTAGTGGC
>NZ_DIMK01000002.1:44399-81588 GCF_002425525.1 Pseudomonas sp. UBA5568
CGTTTCCCGCTCCAAATATCGGTCTACAGCATCCTTCGGGCTTCCGTAGATCATCAAAAAAAGACGCTTAGGCGTCTTTTTTCGTTTGTGGCCCACGGCAATCGAGCGAGATAGATCCCGCGGTACGCTCACCTCACCCTGAAGGCGATTGATCGCTTCTGGATAACAATACCAGCGCTCGCGCCACCCGCCAGCTCAGGGTTGATCGATCAACGTCGGCGTGATCATCGGAAACTCAACCCACGTGCGTTTATCGTCAAAGCTGACCTTGACCCGTACGTAGAACTGATAGTCCACTTCCAACGCCTGCAGCGCGCTCTTGGTAACCGACCCCACCGCGAGTTCCGTTACTGCACCAGGCACTGCCATGTCGGTAACCACCGGCAGCGTGATTTTCTGGTCGATCGCTCCGCGCTTGACCCCTTCGATGTATACCGTGATGAGTTGCCCCGCGTCCATGAACTGCCACCCAGGTAGCGAAAACGCCGCTTGGGCACCCAGTTTCGCCAGGTTCAGTTGGTTGTCCCGAATCGCGTCGCTGTGTATCAGGGGTAGCCCGTGCAGGCGGCCAATGCTGACCTGGTGCGGCGCTGAGTCGTGAAGCTGGCCGTCGTACGCCTTGACCTGATAGTGCAGGGGAATGCGGCTGTTCAGGTTCATGGCAATGTACTTGGCAGGTACGGTGTACTCCCTTGAGCCTGGGCTTATCGGTGTGTCGGTCTGATAAGCACCCGGGGCGCCTGGCTCGCCCCAGAATACGGTCACTTGATCATCCGGTTCGAGTGAGGCGCTGGCCGGTATCGTCAACGTCGCTCCTGCCACGGCATCAGCTGGCAGCAAATCGCTGAAATAATCGGAGCCACTGGCCTGGCGCACGAACGGTGGGGGTAGCTGCCGGGGCGGTGGCGTGACCGCCGCGTGCAACGCCACGGCCAACGAGCGTTGAAGGGCGGTGCCTGCGCGGTCCTGGACCTCATAACGGGCAAAACGCAGGCCGTCGCTGAGCTGTAAGATGAAGTCGGCCGGTATCTTGACGTGCAAGGGCATGCCCACTTCGGCCTTGGTCAGGGTGAGGCGGTCGACCAGTTGCTTGCCGACGGGGCTGTCACTCCAGTACCAGCTCACGGTATCGCCCACATCGGCGCCTAAATAGGGCGGTACTTGCGCCGTCAGTTCGCCGTGTTCTTTGAGGTAGCGGTCGGTGACGCCATTGCTTATCACGTCTGGCGGAAAAATCAGCTCATCGTCATCGGCGAGCAACGGGGGCGTCTTGTCGATGTTGATCTCAAGGGCTTCTGAGTCGCTGCGCATGCCGTTGAACAGCTTGACCTGGTAGTGCAGCCGGTGCTGGCCTTCGCTCAGAAACCCCACCGGCACCTCGATGAACAGTTCATCGGGCTGTACCGGTGCCGTCCAGATCAGGGTGCGGACTTCACGGCCGTTCCAGTACAGGGTTAGTGTTTCCGGGTCTTCTTCGGTAGGGTCCGAATTGCCCCACTGGGCGAACTCGACCCGCAATGGCAAGAACACGGCTTTGAACGGCAACAGATTGAGCAGGGAATCTGGCTCATTGGGCAGCAGGTCGGGGACGACAGGCGGTACATAGAACGCTACCTGCTCGAAGCGGTTTGCAAGCGCGGCCGAGGTGTTTTGGGTCGAATGCTTTGAGGTTGGCATAGCCTGTTCTCCATGATCGCGTGATGCGCCAAAGCAAAAAAAAGGAGAACCTCAACGGCTCTCCCTTCGTAAACTCACCAGTTGTAGCGTACTCCCAGGTTCACGCCCCAGGGCTGTTCAAGCTTGCTGCCATGGGCGTATTCGAAGTCGGCATGAGCACGCCATTTATCGGCCCAGGCTACCGCGATGCCGGTGCCCACTTCCCCGCGAGAGCCAGAGAGGTCGTTGTTGAAGCCGTTACCATTGACCTTGACGTGGTTGTCATTGGCGAATTCATGCACGGCGGCAACCCTTACATAGGGCTGGATCATTCGCCCGTCCCCCACTTCCAGTTTGCGCCCGACGGTGGCACCGAGCTTGGTTTGCAGGGAATGCGTGCGCCCACCTTCGGCGCGCATGCCATTGTCCAGGGCGTAGTCCTTGCCCTGCACGATCAAGCCGGCCAATTGGGCATGGGGCTCAACGAACCAGCCTTCATCGAGGCTGATGTGGCGGCCTATCTCCAACGCTGCGCCGACACCGAGGTTGTCGTAGCTGCCCTTGGTCTTGGTGCCATCGCTCAAGCGCACATCGGACTGGTTCTTGAATTGATTGAGTCGCGCTACGGCATCGATGTAGTACCCGCTCTCAGGTTCCAGCCAAGTGCTGTAGACACCGAGATGGTAGCTGTCGACCTTGGCTTGGGTACCGCGCGCCAGGCTCAGGTCCGATTGGCTGTAACCGGCCGTGATCCCGGCCAGCCAGTTACCGTCGCCGATCGGCAAAGGAGCGTCCGCACCGAAGGACAGACCTTGCTGGGTTTGCTGGTAAGCCAGGCCTTCGGCACCGGCGACGTTGTACTTGTTGCCGAAGGTGCGCACCCAGCCCCCAGCCTGCCCGGCATCGCGGCGCACTTCGCCCATGCGGCCACGCAAGGTACTCATTTCGCCATACCAGATGGTCGGTGCTGTGTTGAACAAGGCCAGCACTGACTGGGTGCCGGGGCTGATGGTGCGGGTGCTCTTGTCCAGGTACCAGTCGTTGCCGCTGCCTTTAGGGACCAAATCATAGGAATAAGTACCGACATCGACCGGGCCGCCTTCCAGTGAGAAGCGCGCATCGCCGCTGTCTGCATGCACCATGTGCAGGCTGGCATCGGCTTGCAGATCGGTCCCGCTGCTGCGAACCAGCAGCGAATGATCGCCCGTGGCATTGCCAGTGATGTCGAGGAAATCATGCTGGCCGCTGGCGAAGTCGGCGTCCATCACGAATGTGCCGTTGCCCGACAGTGAGCCTAGGGTCAGCGTGTGGAATTCACCGATGTTGCCGAAGCTTACGCGGCCGCCGTTCATGGTCAGCTGCTCGACGGCGGCATTGCCGACCATGGCCCACTCGGCGCCGCTGTCGATGGCCACCTGCGCTACGTTTTCCAGGCGGCCGGTCAGGGTTGCGGCGTTCTCCAGCATCACGTTGGCAGTGCCGCCTTCGGCAACCACGATATCGCCAAGCAGCTGGCTGTCACTCACGCGCAGGCTCGCCGTTGCAGCATCGGCCACATTCACCAACACGCCGTTGCTGGCGCTGAGGGTGCTGCCGTTGAGCACATCGATTTGCGCAGAAGCAGCGCGACCGGCGCCACGGCCGACCGCGATGGCCGACCCATCAAGGCCCTCGACACGGCTGTTGTCCAGCACGATGGTGGCCTTGGCGTCGGTCTGGCCTGAGCCATCACGCACCAGGATACCATCGCGACCGCCACTGATCAGGCTGCTGTCACTGGCCGACACGCTGCCGTCGAACAGCTCCACGGCAACGCCATTGTTGTCGCTGGCATGCACTTCGCTGCGCCTTAGCTCAAGGTGGCTCTGGTTGAGGCTGGCGCCACGTGACCCACCGCGAATAACGCTGTCGTTGGCACTGATGCTTGCACCTTGGCTGCCAGTGAGCGCACGGCTGCTGGCGGTAACGGTCGAGCGCTCGAGCGTTGCGTTCGCACCAGTCAAGGCCAGCGCGACGGCGGACGACCCTGGGGTGACGTCCGAATCGTTGAGCAACACGTGCGCGCCTGCCTCGGCATCGACATACAACAGATTCGCGCCCGTGGCGTTCAGGGTGGCACCACTGAATACACGGTAATTATCCAAGGGCGTACCAAACTGGATATCAGTACGACCTTCTACATTAGTCTGGGCCACCGCCGAGTTACCGATAATCACTAATGGAAGTGCGGTGGTGGCTCGGATCATTACAGTAAAAAGTGTGGGTTTGAAAGCATGGAAACTGGACATTGGATCACCCTGTGAAGAGGCTGTTTGCAGATGGCTGCTACGACTTCCTGTACTGAGCTCGCATCGTTAGGGTGAATTGTAAAAGTGATGTTTCTCTATCTAATGTAGGAATTTTCCTTTCTGTTCTGACCAAAATCCTACAGTGCTCCCTTCGCGGCAGCACCGTGCCGCGCTACCGCGTAGGGAGCTCAAGGTTACGGCATTGCGCAAGAGTCGCTGCCTTCGGCCAGGCTTAACTTATGCACTGCCCATTCCGAGGCTAAATCAGGGTCATCGGCTTTGACGTAGCGCACCCGTGCCCGCGTACGGCCCCCGTTAAGGTTGGCGTCATAGGTTGGCAGAAGGTGGTCGGCATAAGGCTTGATTTCCCAGATGAAGCCTTTGACTGACGTCTCGTCCAGCACCACGAGTTCGGTTTTCTCCGCATTGGGTACCGGGTCGTCGCCATCTTCATCTTTGGAGCCGATCAACGGTGCCCACTCCAGTTCGATTATGTCGCCTGCCTTCAGGTAGGCCGACATGTCCGGGATCTCCACCTTCAGGACCATGTTGTTGGTCGGTACCCCCGCGACATCGCGCAATGAATCACAGTTCAGCCAACCGGCCCTAACCCCCAGGAACTGCGGAAGCGGCAGGATCACGGTAACTGCATCCACGTCCACCCACTGTGTCTGCGACATTTGCTCGTTGAGGGCGTCTTGCGATTCGCGCAGGGTATAGTGCACCGGCAACGCGGGGTCGTTACCCTCCGCGAAGATGATGCCCCAATCGATAGGAACGGTGATGCCGCGTGCATCACGGGCCGTGTCCACGGTGTGAGTCCCTGCAAACCTGCCATGCCAGTAGACAACGAGCACGTGCCCGTCCTCGGCATTGTCGTAAAAGGGAATGGTCAGTGTGGCGTCTTCATTGGCGTCACTGCGATCGATCACGTTATCCGTTGCCGAACGTGCGCCTCGCACCGTGGGTGCCAACAGGTTAGGGTTGATCGGGTTGGGCCAAGTGGGGTCGGGGTCGGGGCGCTCGGGGCCTACCACGCTGAAGTCGACTTTCACACTGATGGCCTTGGGGCCAAACGGTACGGCACCGCGCATGATCTGGTAGCTGACGTTGGTGGCCAGTTCACCTGAGGCTGTGCCGTATTCAGTGCGCAAGGTTGGGTTGGGCACGTGAACAGGGATTGGAAAGGCTTTGGCACCGACGGTTTCCGGTGGTAATGGCGTGCTACCCCAGGTCACTGCGATAGCATCGTGGGCTTTGGCTCCGTCGTAATACGGAATATCGACCGATACCCCGTCAATGGCGTCCTTGAGGTCGACCACGCCGTCGTCGGCGGCGTGCACCAAAGGGTCTTGCAGGTTGGCCGGCAATGGGCCAAGGGCGACGTCGATGCTGGTGATCAGCGAGCCTCGGCTCTTGTTTCCCGCTTTGTCGTACAGGTAATAGGCAAGGTAATACTTGCCATCGCCGGCACGTTCTACCACGTCCTTCGGAATAACCACTTGCATTGACGCATCGAGAGGCCCCTCATCGACCTGATTTTCGTAATCCTCATGCTCTTCAGGTGGGCTCTCGAAGTAATACACCTTGTAAGTGTCTCCAAGCACGTAGGTCTCATACTCTGGCACTTGGGCAACGATGCCGGACGGATTGTTTCTAAGGTACTCGTCGTCAATAAACGCTGGCCCGACGGTCAAGCCGTCGAGTTTCTCGTCGGGATCGACCCTGTTGCGGGGTGCGGTGCGGTCACAGATCAGCGGTACCACTGCCGAAACTGCATGACCGCCGTTGAAGGTCACGATACGGTACCGCAGCCATAGCCTGCCTTCGACGAGTCTGGCCAAGGGCACATGCATTACCAGCGGAAAATCGGCTGAGGTGACGGGGCCAACCACTTCCAGGGGCTGGCCTACGTCTCCAAAGTCAGAGGCAGCATCGCCTGTGGTCGATAATTGCAGATACACGGTTTCAGTGTCGCCATCTTCAGGCAAGTTCACCCACGCGGGGATGCGCACTTCAAGATCGTTGTCCACGGCACTCTTGAGCAGGGTGCCGTCGCTGGGATCGGCGATACCCAGCACGGACGGCGCCAATTCTGCCAGCAGCGATGCGCTGCGCCGGCGCCGGGCTTCGCGCTGGGCCTGGCGGGTTTGTTCGGCAAGTGCGCGTTTGGAGGTGGGGGGTGTTTGTTCGTTCATGTTTTATTCTCCTAGTCCAGCTCGAATTTCGTATTTTCCCCTGCGTGCCTTAACCCAACCGAAGGTGCGCGTTAGTTTTGCAAACATCCCGGGTTCACCCGCCTTTATCTTCTGAGCAAATTCGACAGATCTTGGAGGCACTGGAGGAGGATTGGGTTTAGGCGGTAATTGGCCTTGCTCGTTACGTGAGGAGAGCAGCCAGTTACTCCTCCAGTCATTAACCGAAGCGGCATCGTCGGCAAAGATCGACGCCCTCGATCCCGTTGTCACACTGCCGGTAGCGCTTCTCATCATCCTGCCCGCAGCATAAAAGGCCCCTGCACTGGCGAGCCCGACACCGACGCTCGCGATACCGAGCCACTGAGCCACATCAAAGCTTGTCTGGTTATTCGTGATCGTGCCGTGGACCTGGGCTGCCGTGCCGGCCACAGCCAGTGCGGCTGATACACCCGCAGCCACTGCCTTACCGATGGCCAACGCCGCCGCCGTTTTGGCGGCCGTTACTGCCGTGGCCGTTAAAGCGGTCGCAGCTCCTTTCCAAGCGGCCACCGCCGCCAACGTTGCTTTACCGAACGTCACAATCGCTACAGCGGTCATGACAACGGCAATGCCTACCCACAACCATTTCAGCCAGCCCCCGTCTCCCTGCTTGATCTCTTCTGGCTGGCTTTGCGGCGTGATGTCTTCATCGGGACGCCGCAGGCGACCACTGAAGCCAATCGCTTCATGCCCGGTCGGGTCACGGAACGCGATGGGATTGCCACGGGCGTAGGCGTAGCAGTTGAGGCCGCCAACCCCGAATGGGCTGAGCGAATCGGGGCTGAGGAAGCAGCGCAACTCAGGGTCGTAGGCGCGGTAGCCGCTGCCCAGCAGGTAACGGCCACTCAGTGGGTCGAGGGCTTCGCCGTTAAAGCCCATGGCGCTGCTCACCGGTGTGTCGCTGTAGCGTTCGCCATAGGCGCTGTAGCGCATGCTGCGTAGCGAACCGTGCTGGCCTTCAGCAACCACACTGGCGTTATCCGCCGCGTGAAGCAGCAGCGTCTGGCTAGCGTCATCGAGGGTTTGTTGGCCGACGGGTTGATCATCCAGATCCAGGTATTGAGTGCGCAAGGCTCCGCGGACCGCCAGCGTCAAACGGTGGTTCTGGTACACCAGCACGCTGTCGGCCCCACTGCCGTCGGTGCTGCCAAGCAGGCGGTTATGGGCGTCGTACCGGTATTGGCCAGTGCCGGTGGCCCGCACAAGCGACTGCAGACGGTTCTGGCTGTCATAGCGCAATGTACAACCGTACTGGTCAAGCACCATGTTGCCGTTGCGGTCGTACTTGAAGGTCGGATGGGGGCTGCTGCGTGCAGGGGTGTAAACAATGCTGCGCAACTGGCAAGGGTCATCGTCGGCATAAACGTACTGCGCACGCTCACGGGCAGATCCATCGGCGAACTGGCTGGTGACCATGCTGAGGCTTTCGTAGTTGTTGTAGCTGAAGGTTTGCTGCGTGATCGCCCGGCCCTGGCTATCGCGGGGCAGTTCGATACCTGCACAGTGGTGGTTGAGTAATTGGCCAAGGGCGGTGTAGGTGAATGTTTCCTTCAGCAGGGTAATGGCCCCCTGGTAGAGGTGACGTTCCTTGAGCAGGCCATCGAGATCCCACAGTTGTGTCTGGATGCGCTCAGGGTGGCCGCTCTGTTGCCAGGATCGTTTGATCTCGCGGTCCTGGTCGTCAAATTCGACGACCGTGACCACCGTGGTCCCGTTGTCCGAGTCGTTGCTGGTGATCTTTTCAAGCCGCGCCAGTGAGTCATACTGCAGGTTCACGTCGAGCTTGTGCTGCTGCATTCCCCGAGGCAGGCCGTTGTCGTGAAAGTGATAGAGCGTTTCCAGGCCGCTGGCTTCGACGGTGCGTTGCGGGCGACCCTGCAACGAGGGATGGTGCTCAGTTTTCAAAGGCGCATGGCCACTGACTTGCAAGTGTTCTTCGAGCAAGTGGCCATGGGCGTTGTATTGGTAGTCGCAACAGCCGTGGGCACCGCTGGCGCGTGTCAGTCGTGCCCCGATGGGGTCATAGTCGAAGACTGCGTTTTCCTCCGCGCTGCTGCTTGTGATTGGGTATGTGGTCAAGCTCAGGTCATAGGCGTAGTCGATGCTCTGCCCGGCAGCGTTGCGTTTGCGCCGCGCACGCGATTCACTGCCCTCATAGTGGTAGCGCTCGCTGCGCCAGCCGGTGGTACTGCCCTGCAGTCGGTCAAGGCCGTCGAAGGACTGTGCGCCAACTTGGACGGCCGGCAGTCTGATGTTGCCAGGCTTGACGGTGAGGCCGATGGGCAACTGCGCAGTGGAGTGCTGCGCATAGCGGGTTTCCACGCAGGTGCTGTCGGGCAAAATGCGCTGCAGGGGCCGGTTGAAAATGTCGTAGGTAAACCTGGTGGTGTGCCTACGCTCATCGGTTTCGCTCACCAGGCGTCCTAGCCCGTCGTACGTGAAACTGCGTGTGGCCAAGGTCAAGCCTTCGGCATCCTGGCGCAGGATCACATCCGGTTTTTCGAAGCGGTTCATCCAGGTCTCGCTGCGGCTGCTGATCATTGCCGTGGGCCCACTGCCGGCCTGGCGCCAGCGATGAACGATCAGACCGCGGTGCTGGGCGTTGCCCAGCGGGTCCTGGTGTTCATGCTGCTGCACGCCATCTGGCCCGGTTGTACAGCAACGTTGACCCCAGTCGTCGTAGGCGTAGTGCTGGGGCAGGTTCAGGCTGCGCAGGCCCTCCAACCAGTCGATGTGGGTTTCGGTCACTGGCCGGCCTTGGTTGTCGTAGGTTACTGCGAGCGTCGGGTATAGCCGTGGCGCCATGGCCTCATCCACATGGTCACGTTCCTCGCCGCGCACCCTGCCCAGGCCATCGAGCAGGGTCTTGGTGCACACGCCGTGCTCGTCGGTGAACGTCTGGCTGGCCGATTCGCCACTGATCGGCGTCAGTGTGTAGTGGTAATGGCGTGAGGCCTCTGTCGGCAGCCCGGCAGCCACGGTCTCCTTCACCACTCTTTGCAGGCGATCGTAGACGTAGCGGGTTTCGAGACCATCGCTGTCACGCTGCTGCATCACCTGCCCATGGCGCAAGCCATATTGCACGGTGGTGATGGCCTGCGTGCCGTCGTAACCGATACGCAGCTGCTGAACGTTCAGCACAGGCTCGTCGGTGCCTGCACTGCGCTCGAGGCTATAGTGGTACTCGGTAACCGTTTCCAGCCCTTGCAGGTTCTCGATCTTCAGGTATTGGCGACCGTGCAGTGCCCGATCACGCGGGGCATTGACCCACTGGTTACGCAGGTGCGCAAGAGGCGTCTGAGCGCTGGCCTGATCGATCAGGGTTTCACTGCTCACGACATGGTGTGGGTGCTGCAATACTGCCGAGGTGTCAGACGCAGCCAACACGGGCAGCGTCGTGTAACGATAGGTTCGGGTAAGGGTGGCTGCTCCCGGTTGACCCTTGGGTGAAGGGCGCAGGGTTTGTACCTTGAGGTGACGCACGAACCCTTCAGGATCAGCCGGGTGGCCGTCCTGCTCTGCCGCTGAGTACCATTCATTGCTCTGCTCCGTGCCATCGGCATAGGTATGGATGAGCACATTGCCGTGATTGTCGTACTGGGTGGCGGTCTGTTCGCTACGCCATGGGCGCTCGCCGCTGGTCATCTGCCAGAATCGCTCTTCACTGACGGGCAACTGGCACGTCGGTGGCTGGCTCTTGAATGACGTACCTTCGACCATCCCGTAGGCAGTGACCAGCCGTTGCAGACAGTCGCCCTGAAGCGTCGTTTCATGGGTGAGCAAGTGAAAGCGGTTATAGGTGCGCTCGATACGGCGAACTTCTCTCTCGCCTTCCATGAGTATTTCAACCGAGCTGTAGTCGTAGTCGTCCAGGCGTTGATAAAGGTTGTCACGGCCATCGTCGCTCCAGCTCATATCGCTACCGCCGCCGAGGAAGTTGCGCGGGGTCGGATAGCGGTAGTGAATGTCTGCAGCGGGCTGGTCGAAGTGCGGCTCGATAACGTGACGGGTAACGCGGGGCAACGGCTGGCGACCGCTACCGGTAGGGAATTGATGCCCTCCATCGAGGTAGGACAGGCGTTCAGTAGCCCCGGTAGGCTGAGTCACGCTGGTCATGCACAGGTGGGCAAGCACCTCTTGATAGCCGAACGTCCACCGGGCCTGATCGTCACTGGGGATGACAATCTCCTTTACCCGGCGGTCGTCGGCTTCCAGGTTCATCACGTAACTGGCAAGCGCCTTGCCGTCGCTGCCGGACAGTGGCTGCAATTGCAGTTCGACCTGGTAACCCGTCGGATCACGCAGCACGCGCAGCAGCATGCGGCCATCGCCATCCTGAATGCTTTCCAACAAAGGGTGTTGCCCGGAAAAACGCTGATAGTTGAACGTCAGACGGTGGCCGAGCGGCGAATACTGTGCCACCGGCAAGTAGATGGAGGCCTGCTGGGTGCCTTGTTCGGTGAGGATCTCCACCAGGCCGGAGCGGTGCACCACCCGCAACCCATCGTCCCCCTCGGGGTAGACATGAAAGTTGTCGATCCGCTGCTCTTCGAGCCGCATTGGGCGGGCGGTGCGGTCGGTGATCTTCAGGCTTTCTCCGGTGCTTAGCGAAAGCACCTGGTTGTGCGGGGTGTACTGCGACAGCTCCAGCGTCCAGCCCATGCCCAGCCCGGAGTCGGTCACGTTGAGCGGCGAATATTGCAAGGTTGGCCTGAATTCTGGGCCAAGCAGGTTGTTGCCGCCCAGCTCGGGCAGCTCGATCTTCAGGCTGTACTGCCCCGTACGTGGGTCAACCCCCCCTTGGATGAAGCTCATGAAATTCAGGGCATTAGAGTGAACGGATGATGTAACGCTCATGACGATTTTCGCTCCCTGTTGCCCCTGGCAGGACGGCTGATCGGGCGTTCAGACACTCGCTTGGACAGAGCCTAGGCGCCGGGGGGGAGGGGCGTCACCTGTCATTTCTACCAGTTTCGCCCAGCGCAATGCCGGACGTATAAAACAGCCAGAACATGACCAATTCAGCGCTTCGGGCGCTAGTGGGGGAATGCATGACGCTACGACCTGACCGGCCCAGCGTGCCGTTACTGGGCACCGGCGACAACCTGGAGCTGAGTAGCTTGGGCGGCGAGCTGCTGGAAACCTTCCTGACCGATCCGGCGCTCAAAGTCGGTGACTGGGTCACCCCTCACTGGCGCGGATGCGCGGCGGACGGCGAAGTGTTGGACATGATCCAGACGTTCCGGATCGTGTCCATCGAGCCGCAAGGGGTACGATTCTCCATCGATAACGATCGTCTCCAGCGGCTCTCGGGTGGGTATGTGTTTTATTCCTACCATCCTGGGGTTGACGCCCGTCCCGATAATGAATCATTGCGGGTGTTCTTCAGCATCGACCGTCCGGCGGTTGAAGAGCAAACCCTGGCAGTGGCGCAACTGCGTGAAGCCCATGACTTGGTCATCGACCTGGAACTGATCAGCCAGGACCTGACCGTGGCCGTGCCGCCCTACCAAGCGATGACGGTGGGCGATACGCTGATCTTTGAATGGGTGCCGTATTTCGCTGGCGTCCCCCAACCCCCCTACAGCCAGTCTCACTCGGTGACCGAACGGGATATCGGCACGGTCGTAGGCATGACCTTGCCGCGCCAAGAGGTCATGCACTTATTCGACGGCGACCATGCCGAGCTGTCCTACCGCATTCGATACGCCTCGGGGGGTGACAGTGAGTCGCCGGTGCAGCGAGTCGACATCGTAGAGTCGGGGCCGCCGCTCAGCCCGCTGTTGCCCAAGCCGCTGATCGAAGGTCATGACGGCAGCAGCGACCTGGACCCGAGGGCATTGATTGGCGGCTTCACCCTGCTTATCGACGACTATGCCGACCTGCAGCTGGGTGACCAGCTGGTGGTGTACCTGGAGGGGCCAGACTTGAGCTTGAGGGGCTTTCGGGCCGACGTCAGTACGGTTGTCAGCCGGCAGCTTCAAGTGCGGATTGAGGCCAGTTGGTACAGTGACGAGCTGATCGGAAAGCCGCTTCGCCTGAGCTATCAGGTGGCCCGCTTGGGTGCAGCCTGGCACTCGAAGGTGCTTGAGGTCACGGTGCGCAGGCCGCTCTACCTGCCTTGGCCATTGATCGACACTGTCATACCGGAGAGCGGAGATGAAGCTAACCAGGGGACGGTGACGCCAGAGCAGGTTCGCTGGGGCGCCAGGGTCAGGGTCCCACTGGCTGCCGAAACCAATGACGGTGATATCTGGATGCACTGGGACGGGCACGCCAGCACCGGCAAGGTCATCGTCAAGCAAGCCGACCCTGCGGATCCACGGCTGTTTCATATACCGGCAGCGGCGATTCCCGCCAACCTGGGCAAACGCCTGAACGTGTATTACAGCCTGCACTTGCCGGATCAGGCACCTTATGAATCGTCAGCGTTCGACCTGAAAGTGGCCGACTACGCCACTAGGCGTTTTCCTGTGATCCAGGGTCACCGCGATGAACTGATCGACGGCAAGTTGTCCCTATCGGCGCTCCAGGGCGACGACGCCCACTTCAGCCTTGATGCGTGGCCGTTCATGGCGCCAGGGCAGCGCTTGACCATCAGAGCCACTGGCGTGGCCAAGGTCGGGGGGGGCGAGCTGGATCATGTGATGCGTAACGCGCAGCCAGTCAGCGACGAGGAATATTACCAAGGCCATGTGACAGCCGAACTGCCCAACGTCTTTTTGCAGCGCCTTGAGCTGAACAGGGTACTGCGCGTCAGCGTGCAGGTCAGCTTCGATGACGGCGAAAGTTACAAGTCTTTTCCTCACTTGGAACCCCAACTGATCGCTTGACCCAGTGTAATTAGCGGAGGCGTCAACCATGAGCAACTCGAAGGCCGCCATTATCCAATGGATGCGCGTCAAGCACCGGCTGTCAGGCTGGGGCAGCATCGCCGTCATGGATCGCGCCAAGCTCAACCAGCTGCTGAGCCAGGAATACATCTCCCGCTTCGGTGGCAACGGCATGCTGCCGCCCATCAACGGCGATGCCTCATTGGTTGGCAACTACAAGGTGTATTTACAGAACTTCATCCTCGACCGACCCAGGCTGTCATTCGAAAACGCCGATTTGAACAGTTCCAAGGCACGCTTGCGCATGACGGTGATCGGTGGCAACCAGGTCAATCTGGAGCGGCGGGGCGACTGGTACATCTACCGCATCGACTGGGTCGATCCTTTGGTGGGGCCGCAACTTAGTCTTGAGTTGGACTTGAACGACGTGCCTGGCAATGTCGCCGAGGATGGCGCAGTGTTCCTGGATTTGCAGCGCAGCGATGACTTCCAGTTGTCGTTTCCTGATCACAATCAGATCCAGCAATTGAGTGCGGATTTCTTCAAGCGAAAGTTTCAAGCCCTTGAACCGGCTCAACGTGTTTGGCAATTAGGGCAAATTATACCAGGGTCGGAGCCGCTGCTTGAACCCGCGTCTTTTCGCCTGCGCACTCAGTCTGCGCCCACCGCCGAGGTTGGCGAACAGGGCGACGGTGCAGTACTGGCATTCGTTCGTATGCACGGCTCCCACGAAGGCAACCTGCCGGGTAATGAGTCCGACTTCAAGTACCTGATCCCGAGTGAGGGGAATTACTCGGCAACGGTGTTGTTCGACAAGCAGCGCTTGATGGTGGCGACCTTGCTGCAGGCGCTGCGGCCTCTGTTGAGTGACGATTCGGTCTTTGCCGTGACATACGATGAGCAGGGTCAAATGGAGTCGGTCAGGGCCATTTCGGGGCACATATCGTTCGAGCGGAAGGAGTTTAGCCGATACGGGGCCTCGTTTTTTGCGATTGAGGGTCAGCGTATCAACTACGAGGTGCACTGGGGCCTGACCATCGACCCAATCGTGCTAAAGGACAACTTCAGTATTTCCTTCATCGGTGAGCGTATGGAGTTTAAGTTTGTCTTGAACCCGGTCGGCTTCACCGAAGTGTTGAGTTTACGAGATGACCTGGGTTTTCTTGACGAAGATGACTTCCGCCAGTTCGATGATATGCCGGTAACTTACCCCTCCGAATTAGCGGCCGTTTATCAGATGAATGAAAGCGGTGTGATGGAATTACTGGACTTCAGCCTAACGAGACCCGCCGAGCCGCAGCCGCCGGAAGAGGGGACGGAAATCCCGGCCTCGCTCGCCACTTCAGCGATAAATCGGGACCTGGTGCTGAAACTGATCTTTCTTGAAATGTTAATTGTGACATACCTAGCCGTTCGAGATCCCCTGACTAGCCTGGTCCAGTTAGTCATACGCCCAATCCAGCGCAATTTACAAGCTGATATGCTGGTCGAGCAGACGGCCCGCGAGACGCTACGCACGAAATTCGGCGGTGCGATCATAGCGGACGATGTCGTAATGCCTAAAGACATAGCCTGCTTCGGCAGCATCGCACCCCGGCTAACTACCTTCGAGCTCTCGCCCCTGGAGCCGATCATTTCCGCTAGGGCTACCCAACCACTGACCGTTACGCCATTGACCCCGGGGCTCAATTGGTGCGCAGAACTTGTCTGGGGACAGTCTTCAAGCCCAGGTACGGTGATCGACGGCCTCTTCCAAGCTCCCCCAGTCAGCGCAATCGACGGCGATTTCATCCGCGTGAAAGTGACGGCTACCGATCCGCAGACAGGGTTTGCCGCCTCTGCCTTGATAACGGTGGTGACCAATGTGCTGAGCGTCAGCCCATTGGTTGAGTTGTGTGACGCCGAGGACCGAGTGCCGTTGAGCGCAGCGGGCGCCAGCGGCGCTGACCTGGAGTGGCGGATCCTGGGCGACACGCCTGAAGGCCGCTTGGCCAGCACCACCGCTAGCCACAACACCTACTTCGCCAGGCCCGACAGCTCTACATCCGAGCACCTGATTGAACGTATCGAGGTGTGCGACAAAGAGACCGGTCAGACGCGTCAGATATGCATCGTGACGCGCAGTAGAAGTGGCGCTTCGGTGGTGTTGCAAGCCATGGATCTGGCGAAGGGTACGGCCCAGTTGCAGTTGCAGCTCAACGCCAGCGACCTCGAGGCGGATTGGACGGTGTTGGCCGGCCCAGGTCGCATGGAGCAGAACCTCTACCACGCCGACCCGGCGAGCGCCGAGCGTTTCGCGATCGTCGAGGGGCGCTTCGAGTTTCCACCCTTTGGGGTCTTCACCAACGTCATCGTCCTTGCCTTGCCCTTGTTCGATCACGATCAAGCCTATCGAACGCTGTGCGCCGAGGTGACGGGCGTGGCGGGTTGACAGGTCGCTTGGGCGAACGCTTGCACTTAACGTACCGAATCAGGAGACGCTCATGTCTGGTAATTCATTAGGCGCATTGCTGGCCTGGATGCGTGATAACCCGAACCTCTCTGGGTGGGACTTCATCACTGCGTTTTCGGCCGGCCAACTGAATAGTCTGCTGCAGGCCCACCATGTGCAGCGGTGGTTGACTCACACGGCCATTGATGACCTGACTGGGACTCTGCAGATCGCCAATACCAAACTGACCTACCATTTGTTCGGGTACCGGCTGGGCCCTGCAAGCCTGGTGCCTGGCCAGGCGTCCTGGCAGACGCCGCGCCTGACCCAGGCAGTCGCCATGGAAGGGGGGTTGCTGGTAGCTACGGAGCGTGGCGAAGTGACTGCGCTCAGTGCCCACGATGCCTTGGATGCCTTGGCCCTGCAGTATCGCTTGCCTGTTGCCAGCGACGGCCCACGCCTGAGTGTGGACTTGGCTCAGATCGAGCAGGTGCACTTCGCATTGAGCGATCAGGTGGCAGGCAGTGAGGAGAGCACAGCGTTCATCCGCGCATTGTTCAATGCCCTGCCCGAGAGCAAGCGTGTCAGTACGCTGTTCGACTTCCCCAGTGTGCCTGGCAACCGCTTCCTGGGTGTGCGCCAGCTTGCTCTGCGTACCCATGACAGCAAGGCCGATGGCCAGCTGGCAGTGGTGCTGTTCGCATCGCTTGAACAAGGGCCGACCGGCAGCTTACCTAGCGACCGGTCGAATTTTCCGTTCCTGCTGCCCGACGACCTGCCCGGCGATGTGCCAGCCAATGCCTGCGTGTTGCTGTCCAGGCGCGTCCTGCACCGGGCGGCCTACGCCAATGGCTTGACTGGGATGTTCGATGCTGCCGCGTTCAGCTATACCCACGCGGGCCAGGTATTGACTGAGATGCGGGCGACCTCCGGTGTGCTGCGCGGGGCTCGTAGGCAGGTGCGCACACGTGATTTCATGTTCAACTGCGAAGCATTCGAAGTGCCGGCGGCGGGCGGAATCGAGCCCTTGGGCGCGTTGTTCGACGACGACGGGGTGCAGATGACATGGCGTTCGCAGTTCGCGCTGAAGTGCTCCTATACCCGGCATGACTCGCAGTATCCGCAACTGCTGGCAGTAACCTTTGCGTTCACCATGTCGCACCGCTTCGACCTGTGCCTGGCGACCCCGGCCGAGGACGCCGGTGGGCTATTGCTGGGCTATTTCCACTGGCCCTTGGGTGTCATCGGCGAAGTCACCCCAGTATCGGGCATGCCCACCTTGCCGGCAGCTGAGGTGGCGCAAATCGAACACGCCGCTGGGTTGGTCCTCAAGCAGGCCATACTCGAAGGGCTTTCACGCAACCTCACGGCCTATGTTCCAGAGCAGTTGTTGGCCACCGCCTTGCTGCCCGGGGGCACGTCGTTGTTCGTGGAGCACGCCGAGTACCCCCATGGACTGGCGGCCTTCGTCAAGGCACAAGGCGCCGACGCTTTTCGCTTGATCGACGAGAATGTCCACTTGGCGGCAGGTGCATCCCATGTGTTTCGCGTCTATCCCCCACAGGTCGGTGTGCGTTGGAGCGTTGCAATCTTGCCGGGCGAGCGGGGCGAGCCCGGCAGAATCGACCCGACCACCGGTGTCTACACGGCGCCGCCACGGCATGCGATTGACGAGAATGGGGTGAAGATAAGGATAACCGTCACTCAACCCTCCACCGCAATACAGCAGGTTGGCTTGATCACCGTGTTGCCTCACGCACTGACCGTCAATCCGTTGATCCAGGTGTGTTGGTCGGAAGATCAGGTGGAGTTGTCGGCCGGGACCACCGGCGAGCAGCTTGAGTGGCAAATCATCAACCCGCGTCCAGGCAGCGGTACCTTGGACGTCGTGGAAGGGGCGCCGTTCAAGCGCACCTACATCGCCGGTGCCCAGGTCGCGGACCTGCACTATGTGCTGGACGAGGTACAAGTGCGCGACGTGACCAGCGGGCAGGAGCGCTCACTGCATGTGCTGGTCCGGCAAAAACCATCGAGCCTCACCCTGACGTGTACGCCACTGGCTGCCGGGCGTCGGCAGTTCACTGCGATGTTCAATGGGCAGCCCATGGCCGACGTGAATTGGCGCGTGGCTCTCGGACCGGGCCATTTCGTGCAGCGTGGCCGTTATGAGCCAGGCTCGAACGATGGTGAGCGTTTCCTGCTGGTGTTCGCCGACCTGGACTCCCCCTTCGGTCTTTTGGAAGGGCACCTGATCGTGGTGCTCGATGAGCGTTGGCCGGACGCGGTATGGGTCGGGTCCGAAACCACAACGCACTCAGACATAGATCCACGAGGATAGATCATGGCCTATTCAAAAAGACAAATGCTTGAGCGGCTGGGTAAAGGTTCCGCGACCTTGGGCTGGGGTGCAGTGGCGGCCTATAGCCGGTCCAGGCTTAACCGCTTGCTGATGCAACAGTATCAGCAGCGCTTGGATACACTGAGCTTTCTGCCGCCCTTCAACGATGAGTTGGCGTTCACCGGCGCGCGTGCGGCGGTCATCGAGCTGGAGGGACTGGAGTTCGGTGCACCGCGACTGTCGTTCATCAACGCTTCTTTGAGCAATTCGCGGGCGCGTTTGATCATGAACCTGATCGCAGGGCGCTGCACCACCGTGCAGCTGAGCGATGGCGCCTTGATCAACACGTTCAACGTGACCGAGGCCATGGGCTATACCCTGGAGATTGACCTGGACCTGATGCTGGTCACAGGCGAGGTCGATCGCCATGGCCGGGTTAGCCTGGACCTCGCCCATGGCAGCAGCCTGCGCTGCAGCTTGCTGCAAGATCAGCCCTTGCTCAACCAGCAACTGGTGACAGCGCTTGAAACCTGGTTTCATGGCCTGCCTGCACGCATGACCCAGTTCGATCTGGGGATTGTTGATCTTCAAGGCTATCACCCACTGAGCCCACGGCGTTTCATCATCCGCACCCAGGCAGCGCCGGGCGCCAAGTTGAGTCAGGCTGTCAATCAGGGCGATGGCGCGGTACTGGTGTTCATTCGTGTGAGTGCCAACAGTGCCGACGGCTACTACCCCGACAGCAGTTACCCTTACCTGATCCCCGATGGTAACTACTCAGCCAGTTTGCTGTTGGACCGTTCGTTGACCAGGTATGCAGACGGTCAACAACTGGAAATACTCAATAGCCTGTTGTTTCCTGGCACCTATGCCTTCGTGGAGGCCGAGCGCCATGAGCCCTTCGACATGCTGGTGCTGGGCAATATCGACCCGCTGGTTACCACCTATTCGGTGGAGCCCGCCGAAGCGGTTATCAAGGCGGGCGAGGCGCTGAGTTTTACCTTGCATGACGGCCAGGGCAGGGCCGTAAGCGCTAGCCGTTGGCATGCAGTAAGCCTGCACAGCCACTTGCCGCAAGGGCATGGGCAGATCGACTCAAAGGGGCGCTACAGTGCGCCCAGCCCCCAGGACATTGGCCACCAGAGCCTGACCGTGGTGGTGACCGCCGAGCTCGATGGCACAAAGCCGGGCGAGGTCTTCGTCGCCTCCGCTCGCCTGCAAGTGAGTTTCGAGTCGCTAGCGACGTTTCCCAACGCTGCGAGTTACTGGCCAGACCAACAGGAGGTGATTCCTTTGGCTGGCTGGCAGAAGGATGCACAAGGGGTGCAGTGGTCGTTGCTCGAACCGTTTCACGGTGAGTTGTCCGACCAGGACCAGCACCGTGCGCTGTTCGTACCCGACCGCGGGCCTGGCGTACGGCCACTGGTCGTACAACAGGTGCAGGCGCACGCCGGACAAGCTCGCGATGCGGCATTGGTGATGGTCAATAGCCAGCCGCTTTTGAGCCTGTACCCAGCCCATGTGGCGAATGTACAACATGGGCAAACTGCGCAACTGAGTGAGCCCGTGCAGTTCATGCCAGGCGCCGACCGCCGCTGGCGTGTGTTATCAGGGGAGGGCGAAGTTGACCAGACTGGCGCCTTCTCCAGCCGTGGCCAGCACAGTGGCACCAGCGTGGTGACGTGTGAGGTGGTGAGTAATGGCGTGGTGTTCGCCAGCGGCCATAGCGTTGTGCAGCATAGCGACCTGGAAATGGAAGGCAGTTGGAAAGAGCTGAATCAGTTCACGGTCAGGGTCATGAGCGGCCAGGATGGCAACCGCCAGGGCCGCCAATTCAACAATGGCTTCCAGCAGCTGGAACTGGAAGTCTATGTCGAGACAGCTCAGGTCAATGGTAAGGACTATCCCTTGAGCGTGACCGAATTGGCAACGCTGGGGCTTTACCACGAACGCACGCCTGAGCGCGTGAGCACGCTTGCCCTGGAACGCGAAGGCATCGAACTGGGCGATCCTGAACTCTGGGCGGTCAGTACCCGACCCAATCGCTTTCACCTGGCGAACGGGCGCGCGGCGGCTGCCGCGCCCCGGCGTGCAGTCACTAACCGCGAAAGCATTGTTTACCTGTACTTGCACTGCCGAGCGGGCGCTGGGCAGACCCGGCAATTCTATGCGGGTTTCCAGGCCGATTCCAAACAGATGCATTATTCCACCGACACCACCGTGCATAACGCGAGGATCGAAGTGTCGGCGGCGCAGTTGCAGGTGCTCGAGAACGACTACAGTTTCACGCGCCAACGGGTCGATGGCGGGGGCGGCGATAATGAGCAAGATGATTTCGATTTCTTCCTGACGACCATTGATTACTGGACGTTCCGCTACACGCACGCCAAATTCGTATCCTGTGAAGTGCTGGGTATGGAAGGAAATCGGGTGTCACCGCTTACAACACCGAACATTTCGATGATCACGTGGGAAGGGCCCAGCCAGCATGACCGGATGTTCAGCTACACAGGGCTGATTTTCCATGACTCTCTTGAACCTTACCCTGAGACTGTAGAGTTTGATACTGTCATGGAATCCATTCGCAAAGATCTTGAGTTGGACGCGCTGCCAGTTGATCGACGGTGGTATGCCTCTGGGTCATTGGTGCTGGTGAACTTGCGCCGGGAAGATGTTTACAGGCTCACTCTCCTGGATTGGGTAAAGCGGTGGTTGACACCATCGCTGGTCGTGTTGCTGCGTGACGAAAATGGCAACAGCCACTACCGTCGCTTCAGTTACTTGTCAACCAGTAAGCCTGAGCACCGTAATTACTTTGATCACGTCAGCGTTTCGCCGCACGTTCTGAACGCGCCCCAGCGCGCCGTATTGACCTTGCATAATAACGCTTGAATGAAAGGGGTCGACGATGAAAATCCAGTACTTGATGGTGCCAGTGCTATCGCTGCTCCAGGCGTGTAGTCATGGGACCGATGCGGTAGCTGCACAAGACTACGGCAGGTTGCTGATTGCTGAGCGTTATGAAAACCAGGCACCTGTCAATTCCTGTTCCATCCCGATACCGGCGCCAAGTTATTCGATGCACACCTATACATTAGAAGATCAAGGTTGTAAGAGGAACTCGGATTATTTTTCCATGAGCAACGTCGCCTCGGCGGTGGAGATACGGTTCTATGATCAAGTTGATTGTAAAGAGGTGCCTGTGAAGCCTGTGTTTCCGCCCTTTGAAAACCATTGGACTGCCCACGTCGAAACGATAAAACATCCGACGACCACCCGGTGGGTAAAAATGACTGAAGTGCGAGACACGCCGGTCCGCGGTATTGTGGTAGCGGGTGTCCAATTACTTAATATAGAAGTGATTTCTTCCTTCGTTCCTCCATGGGAGCATCAACTCAGCTGCGTAAAGATTCGTAATCTCCCATAGCATCCAACCCACTGTTACCGCCAAGGCCGGGGGGCACCATGTCCGTCAAGCACTCACTCCATTCCAACGCCTTCAACTTCATGAGCTTCATCCAGGGTGGTGTCGATCCGCGCACCGGGCAATACACGATGAAGATCGAACTGCCCGACCTCGGTGCCAATACGTTGCTGGGCCCGGAATTCACACCGACGTTGTCATTCTCGCCCCTCAATATCATCGACTCCGGCTACGGCGCTGGCTGGACGCTCCAGTTATCCCAGTACACACCGGATAACCAGGTGCTGGCCTTGGGCACAGGCGAAACGTACCGCATCACCGACCGGAATGCGCAGCCGATGGTGCTGGCAGAGCAGAAACTGGTCAATTTCAAGGTCTATCGTGACAGTGATGATGCCTTCAGGATTGAGCACCGCTCGGGCTTGGTAGAGATACTGACTCGCCAAGGCAGTAACCAGGCTCCGGTATTCTTGCCGGCTCGGCTGTTCTCGGCCCAGGGCCAGAGCCTGGCTTTCACGTATCGGCTGTTCAACAGCCAGCATCCGGTACTCGACTCCATCAGTGACGACACTCAGCAGAACGATGGCAAGCGCCGTATCCTGTTCCAGACCGCTCGCACGGCCAATGCCGTCGTGTTGAAGCTGCACCCGTTCGTCGGTGCAGACGGAGCGCCCCTGGTCACCTACGACATGCAGCTCAAGGAGGATGATCAACGGGTCGAGCGCATCAGTGTATTGGGCGAAGCGCAGGGCAAGCAGGTCGAACAGGCGCGGTGGGATATGATGTACGTACGTACACACGGGCACCTCTGTCTGAGCCGTGTGACTACGCCAACGGGAGCAGTGGAAATGCTCTCATACGCTGATGCCGGTCACCAATTCCCTGCTGGCAGCGGCCGGCCTTCGCCGCTTCCTCGGGTCACCCGGCATCAAATCGAACCCGGGGCAGGGCAGCCTTTGGTGGATGTGGACTACCGCTACCCTGGCGCGCACAACTTCATAGGTGGCGGCACATCGCTGCCATGGCGCGACGATGGCTTGGATAACCTCTACAAACTCGCCGACAGCGATACCTACGAGTATCAGAGCGTGGAGGTCTGGAAACAGGAAGGCCAGGAGATTCGTAGCATCACCCGCACCTTCAACCGTTACCATCTGCTGACTGAAGTAAAGACCCTGCAAGGCAATTGCCAACAAACCTCTGCCACGGGATACACCATCAACGCAGGTGGCTTCCACCGCCAGCCGCCCACGTTCCAGTTGCCCACCGAGGAAACGCGCCGGTGGGTGGTGGTCGGCAGCGAAGTACCCGCGCGTTCGGAATCGGTTATCAGTACCTACGATAACCATGGCAACGTCTTGACCCGCAAGGAAGCCAACGGCATCGAGGTGCGCAACGAATGGTTCCAGGCGGCGGAGCAAGAAGGGCATCCGCACGACCCCAGTGGCTTTGTGCGGCACCTCAAAAGCACGACCACCTATCCGGCCAGCGACGGGCAGGGCTTGGCACCGGTGCTCAGCCAACGTTTCAGCTATGTGGCCTATGCGCCGCTTGACGACGCCGAGCAGCCCGGTCCAAGGTTGACGGTGCCGTGGTTCGAAGTCGAAAGCGAAACGCTGGTCGATGTGGACGATGGCGAGCGCTGGCTGGAGTGCACGCGTTATGAGTACGAACATCAGGCAGCCAGCTGTATGGGGCGGGTGAGGGAAAAAACCGTGCAGTACCCCGCAGGACCGGAGGATCCACCCGAAGCGACCCTCGATACCGTCACCCATTATGACTACTCTACGCCACTGAGCACCTACACCCGGCAGAGCGTCTTGCACACGCTTGAGACGCTGACCGGGTACGACGGTGAGGTCAAGCAGACCACCCTGGAGCATTCGCTGCACACCGGCCAGCCGCTGCTCAACCGCGATGACAATGACGTCGAAATCCGTTACGAGTACGACCCGTTGCAACGGGTGACCCAAGAGACGGTAGCGCCGGGCAAACCCCACGAAGCCACTCGACGCTATACGTATTTCTTGCGAGATTCCGCTAACGGTGTGCCCGAACAGTGGCAGTTTGACGTCAAGGGCGTAAAGACCATCACCTATCTGGACGGCCTGAACCGGGTGGTCGAGGAACAGCGCATGGACGTCGATCACCCTCTGCTCGGCGAAACGCTGCGCCAGACCTACCGCGCCGGGTACGACGCACTGGGTCAGATGCAGACGCAAACCGAAATCGACTGGCTCGGCGATCAGCAGCTGGAACTGACCAGCACGTTCGAGTACGACGACTGGGGCGAGCAGGACTGCGTGGTTGGGCCAGACGGCGTGCGCGAGTACACGCGCACTGACCCCGTCGGTACCCCTGCTTCCAAAGGCCCTGTTATCACCCAATGGCGTGAGGTACTCGACGAGCAGGGGAACCTCGTCTCCAGCGGTATCACCGTTACGTGGCTCAACCTGTTCGATAAACCCACGCGTATAGAACGCTTTGCGCCTGGCAAGCTGGAGCCAGCTGACGCCATCAGCCTGCAACGCAATCAGTACGACGGGCTCGGGCGCCTGTTCGAGGAGAGCGTAGGCATGGCGGGCAAACCTCAGCGTGTCAATCGATACACCTATGACGCCTTCGAGCGCTTGGTGATCCACACCCTGCCCGATGCTGCCCAAGTGCGGCGAAGCTTTGCCGCCCATAGCCGCGAAGACCTGCCCACGCGTATCAGCGTATCGAGCAGCCGCGGCGGCGATCAACTACTGGGTGAACAAGGCTTCGACGGCCTGAACCGGCGTATCAGCGCCACGACCGGGGGGCGCCTGCAGCGCTTCGAGTACGGACCCGGCCAGCGCAAGCCGTGCTGGGTAACCATGCCCAGCGGCGAGCGTGTCCATTACGAGTACCAGCCCAGCCTCAGCGAGCAGCCTACGGTGCGTACGGTCGGCGGCGTCACCACCCGCTTCACCCACGATCCACAAAATGCGCGCTTGATCGACTGTGAAATCCCTGACCTGCGCTTGACTCGGGATCATTTCAGTAATGGGGACGTGAAAGTGGAAAGGCGCTGGGTTGAGGGCGAGGCTGCGCCTTTCGAGATGCGTTACGACTACAGCTATCGCAGCCGTCTGCTGGAGTACCAGGATGTGCTCGGCCAGGTTCAAAGCAACGACTACGATGCCCTGGGGCAGCTGAAACGCACCACCTTGTACGCCGCACTAACCGACCAGCCGTTGCTTCAGGCCCACTTCAGCTACGACCTATTTGGTCGCCTGCACACCACGACCACCCAGGACATGGCCAGTGATCAGGCGCTGCGTACGCAACTGCGGTATGACCCACATGATCGCGAAGACCTACGCACCTTCGAGTTCGGCCGCTTTGCGCTGGACGAGGATACGGGCGAGTGGGTCTTCGTGGCCGAGCATACTCAGACCCTCAGCCAAGCTTATGATGACGTCGACAAGCTCGTCCTGCGGGTACTGTCCGATGAAACCGGTGTGCTACGCGAAGAATCCTACAAATACGATTTGCGCGGACGCCTGACCGACTACAACTGCGCGGGCGAGCAATGTCCGATTGACCCCTATGGCCAGCAAATCAAGACTCAACTGTTCCGCTTGGATGCGATCGACAACATCGACCTGTTGACGACCACTGCGGCCGACAATAGCCGTTCGCGGGTCGTCTACAAATTCGAAAATGCCGCGGACCCAGCGCAGTTGACCTCCATCGAGCATTCATCTCTGCCGGCGGTGCAGCTGCGCTATGATGCCAATGGCAACCTGATCCAGGACGAAGCCGGCCGTACCCTGACGTACGATGCGTTGAACCGCCTGCAGAGTGTCGATGGACCCACCGGTGCTGCTCGCTACCATTACGATCCCGAAGATGTACTCAGCGGTATGAGCCAGTAGAAGGTGCATAGGCGGGGTAGGGCATCGAAGCGCAGTTTAGCGGTAGCGAATGGTGAAGTTGAGTGCTCCGTTGGCGTCACCCGCACGCACGGCGGTGGCCGCTTCCACCTGAATGAACTGCGCACTGAAACGCAGCGGCGTGGTGCCATCGGCCAGGGGTCTCAGCGGCACCTCTTTGTTCAATGCCAGGGGCGTGCCATCTTGCTTGAGAATTCGTATGCCTACGCCTCGCGCCGACGATGTGGTAGTCAGTGAAAAAATACCTTCCAGGGGCGAGCCGATCGGAATTGAACCATTGATGCCGGTGAGCTCGATGGTGGCGTAGGTGTTGTGCTCAGGGTCGACCTCACAGCCGCTGAGCGTGATGGTGAAGGGTTCTGCCGGCGTGGTGACTCCGGGCGCGCTAAATCGCGAGCGCTCCCACTCGCCTAGCTTGACCGGGTTAGGGCTGACGCCTGTGCCTTCCAGGCTGCACTCGCTGTTGACCACTTCGGCTTGCAAATAATAGGTCAGCGCCAAGCCAACGGTCGGTTCATCAAAGTACCCTGTGAACATGCTCGTATCGAGTTTGTGGATGCCGGGCGGAATTGGCCCGGTCTTGTACAGGGTCACGTTGTTTTCAATGAATCTCAGCTGAAACGCTGACGTGTTCTCGGCATCGTGATAGGCAGTAAACGGCACCAGCGGTGGGTTGCGCCCGTAAGGTATGAATGTTGTCGGACCTTGGTCACTGAATGGCCAATCCAACTCGATACGTGCACCAATACCCGGGATATTGGTTTGCAAGATCGGGCTGCCATCGATGGTATGGATGGGGAGCAACGGGCGTACCGGTTCAAACTTGAAGTGCCAGCGCGTCCCGCGGTTAAAACACTCCAAGAGGCTGTTCGCCTCGTTATTCGTGAAATCATAAACGTTGAAACCGCCCAGTTGGCGACCTACCTGGGCATCGCGCGGCACATGCACGGTACCGAGTTTACGAATGAACGTCATTGGGCCTGTTGGGTATTTATCGAACCACCAGCAGGCCTTGCTTTTGACTTCGGAGGCGGCCACTGCTGGCTGGCTGCTGATGCTTAGCACCAACGCAGCGCACACTGTCAGGTATTTCATCATTGGGACTCCTTCACAGCCCAGCCTGTGCTCAGGCTGGGCGCTACAAACATAGGGCCTAGCCGCAGACCAGCGATAGCAGGTGATAGCCTTGCTGAGCAGGCGAGTCTTTGGGGTCAACTGCGACTTGGCACATGCCGTCCTCATGCTCGTTCCAGCGCACGCTCAACACCTGCGCCTGGGTATGCGTGGAAAGCATGACTTGGCCCGCCTGGCCGACGATGCCCAGCTGCTTGCCCAGGCTGTCGACTACTTGGGCGCCGAAAGGCAACGGTCTGCCTTGTGCAGTACGCAGCGTCAGCACCAAGCGGGTCACGCGGCGGGCCTCGAAGCGGTGCTTGACCACGGCGCCTCGGCTTGGCACCACGCGTGCCGAACCGTTGTCGATTTCCACCTCCGGGCCGAGGCGGTCGGTCTGCAGCACCAGACTATTGTTGCGGTAGGGTTGCAGGTGCGGTACCAAGGCAAAGCCCTTGGCATTGGTCAGCGCTCCGGTGGCATTGCGCACACCCACATCCGCAATGTCGGGGACCTCGATCAGGGCCGCCGTATCCCCAAGGTACGGGCCAACGGCCAAGCCATCCTCATGGAACAACAACGCACCACTGGCATTGAGGGAAAGGCTGCGGTAATCACCAGCTTCGGTGAAACCTGCGCCCAGCGAGCCACTGCGGCCTTGGTGCGCGATGCTCAATGCTGCGGCCTTCTGCTTGCTTTCGTTCTGACTGAGGCTGGCGCTGTAGCTGATGGGGTACTGTGTGCTGGAACCGTTGAGCGTGGCACGCTGACTGTGGCCCTGGTTGTTGCTCAGCGCATCGAAGGACGCCGTGGCGCTGTGACCGATGTCCAGCGGCATACTCAGCGTCAGGCCGAACAGGCGTTGGGACGGGAAGTCGTCGTTCAATGACTGGGAGGCAAACAGGCTGTAGTTGACCCCGCCATGGTGGGTTGTGAAATTGACCTGATACTGACGCTGGGTGGTCGAGCGTTGCCAGTAGTCTTGCTGCGAATAGGTCAGGCTCAGGCCGCTGCGCTGCCCCACAGGCTGGTGAACGGCCGCTTCCAGGCGGCTTCGACGGGCTCCCATGAAGCTGTCTTGTCCGCTATGTTCACGCACGGCTTCGTCGAAGTCGCGGTATCCGCGGGTCGAGTAACGATAGCCGGCAAAGCGCAGGGTGGTCTGGCTGGCAAAGGTCTTGCCATACCTGATCGCGTGGCTTTGGCCTTGTTGGTTGCCAGAGGCCGCTTCGCTGTTGGCCTGGGTGATGTCCAAGCCAAGCGCGCCCCAATCGCCTAAATCCTTGCCCAGGCCGATATTGGCGGCGTGGTAGTAGTGGCTGGCCATCAGCCCACCGTAGAGCGTGGTGTTCCACGGCATGCCCACTGCGGCGGTGGATTGCCATACGGTCGGGCGGTCGAAGCTAGCGGCTGGGTTGTAGCGACCCACGGCAATGCTGTAGCGCCACACGCCTTCACGCAACAGGTTGCTGAGCGTGGCATAGGGCTGGGTGTAGCGTTGTACGCGGCCATCGTCCTCGGTCAGGACAATATCCAGCTCACCGCTGCCGCCTGGGCTCAAGTCGTCGATGGCATAGGGCCCAGGGCTCACGTAAGTGGTGTAGATCGGATACCCGTTCTGCCACACCTCGAGCTTGGCCCGGGTTTGCGCCACGCCACGGATGATCGGGGCGTACTGCTGCAGCGTGTCGGGCAGCATGCTCGTATCCGAGGCAACTTGGACGCCAAGCAGAGGAATACCGCGAAAGACATCGCTGTCGAGAAACGTTTCGCCGATCGTGAGATTGCCGCGCAGCCCTGCGATACCTCGTTGTGCGTAGGATTGGGACCGGCTCCAGCGTGTTGCACCCGTACCGTTTTCGCGCCATGCCTGGCTGCTGCGCAGCCGCCAGGCGCCAAGGTTGACACCGCTGTTGATGTTCAGGTCAGCGCTCGAATAACGCCCCGAATAGCGGTTGTGGCCTTGGTAGGTGGAGGCTTGGTAATTGATGAAGGCTGCGTTGATGCCGTGGTCCCACTGCGCAGTCTCCACCTGGCTGGCCAGATCACGGCGCATGGCGATCTGTGGCACCGACAACGTCAGGCGTAGCGTTGCGGCATCGAACGTCGATGTGGCGCCTGGAATGACGGCAGGCAAATCCAGGCAGGTCGCCGTGGCCAGTGTAGGATCCTGCAGGCTTTCGAGCCGCACTCCCATGCCGACGAGCAAGGGCCCGGGCAAGCAGGCGTCCAGGCGCTCGTCTTGCAGGATGAACGTCAATTCATGGTTGCCCACGAACTCCAGGTTGAGCACGACATCGACCCGGTAGCGGCCAGGCGGCAGCGAGGTCGAGTCGGCAAGGGCGTCCAGTGCGATACTCGACACGCTGTCAGGCTGGGTACCGGCCTGGCGCAAGAAATGCGCATCGAACTGCATTGCAGGTTGGCTGTGGGAGCTGGCATGGGCGACTGGCAGCCAGGGGCTGATGCCGATTAGCAGGCACAAGCAGGCGCCGCACGGGCGTCCGGGCGTGATTAATGGCATGGAAAGTTCCTCGCCTATGACGGCAAGCTAGGGGCGATTGGCGATAGGCAGGGTGAAAGGCTTGGTGTAGCCACCGAAGTCATTGATGATGCTGAACCTGGCCTGCAGGTCAGGGCCAGGCCGAACTCCGTCCAGCGGCAAGTAGTGATCGCCAAACGGTGGCAGCATCGGAAGGTTTTCCAACTTACCGGAACGCTGCGCACCGACCACCTCCAGCTGACTGAAGGTGACGTGGAACGGGGTGGGGTTGTGTGCCCTCAGTTGCGTCTGGCCGTTGGCCGAATGCAGTGAAAACTGCAAGTGGTTTGCCTGGGTGGCAGGGCTGCCCTTGAGCTGGTGGGGCCGGTAAAACAGCTTCAGACGTGTACGCAGCGCGATGTTCAGGGTGTTGTACTGGCCTGGCACGGCTTGCGGGATTTCCTGGAGGTTCAGGAAAAACAGGCTTTCTCTGTCTTCGGCCAGATCGTTGGGCAAGGCGCTGATCTGCAACAGTTGCTCCTGACCAGGATCGAGGCGAAACAACTGCGGTGAAGGCATCAGCGGCACTGCGGTGACACTGTCGTCAGCCTGGGTATTGATCCAGACTTGCGCTGCATACGTCTGTTTACTGGGGTTACGCACCACGACGGATGTGCTGCGGCTGTCGCTTGGGTAAACGATCCGCGTGTTGCTCAATGTGAGCGCAGCCTGACTGCTGCCAACGGGCAGGATAAGCAGCAATGCCGCTGCGCAGGTGCTGAATATCGCGCGCAGCGAAGCCGCCCGTACTGAAAAACCTGGCATTGAAAGTCGTCCTCTAGACCAGGTGCGCAACGGCACCTGGACGCGATGGGGGTACAAGGTGTGAGCCCGGCCTGTAGCCGGGCTCGGCAGGTCAGATGATGTCGACGGTGAAGTGAATGCTGGCCGACGCTGCGCCTGGCAACACAGGTACGCTGGTTGCGCGGTAGGTCGCGTGGAACACCATGCGAGACTGGCCCGTATCATTCAGGTCGTACTCGGCCGATGCGCTACCTGGGGCGACCGAACTGCCAGTGCGGTCACGCAGCGCGATGGCTACGTTCTTGGCACCATCGGAAGTAGGGGTGACCGCGAAATAGTTGCCGCTGACATCGGCAGTGCCCTCGAAGGTGACGGTGGCTTTGTTGCTGCTGAAACCACACACCGCGCCCTCTTCCACTACCAGTGCGAAGGTGCGTTGGTTGTACTCTTCACCACTGGCCTTGAAGGCGCTGGCTGGCAGCTCACCCATCTCCACGGCGCTGCCGATGGCGCCGGAAGGTGGCGAAATGATGATCGGGCAAGTGTCGGCAGTGATTTTGCCGTCAAACATTACAAGGCCTGTGTTGGCGTTTGCCGACGTGCCAATGGCCGTCATGAGGAAGCCGAGCGATGCGGCCAGGAGAGACTTTTTCATAAGGATCCTTGTTCGAGTGACTAATATTAAATGACTGAAAGGTTAATTGAACGCCAGTGGTATTGGTGTTCTTTAACTTCGGCGCGAATTTTATAGAAGTCACTTTTTTAGTTGCAAGGATAATATGAGTTCGATGTTTGTTATATTTTTTAACTATAAGACTATGTATTAGTTGTGTGTTGATTTTTCTGAGGGGCGGGGGAATTTTTTTCAAGTTAATAATTGAGCGGTGTGGCGCAATAGGCCTATTCTCTAAAAAGAGTAAGAAAGCGTGAATCCGGCATCAGCTGAAGGCAACGTATTAATAAGAACACGTTCCAGGGGAGGACGAGGTATCCCACGTCCGGCGTGGGATACCTGGGTGAATCAGTGGCTACTGCCTTGGCGTTGTTGGCTCAGCAGCTGCTTGTGCTGATGCCAGTCAAAGGGTTGACCGCTTTCCTGCGCTGCGAAGCGAAGCTCCTCGAGCTGTTGATACATATCCAGCTCTTCATCAGGCATGAAGTGCAGGCAATCACCGGCAAAGAACCATAGCAGATCGCGGGGCACCAAATGTGCGATTTGCGGGTAACGCTGAATCACTTGGCAGATCAAGTCCTGGCCCAGGTACTGGCTTTGCAGTGGGTCTTGTGGCAACACGGTCAGCAGTTCGTCAAAGCGTTCGAGAAACAGGGTATGGCTTTCTTCCGGCACCTGCTCCGCTTCGCCCAGCGCCACGAGGATGGTGCGCAGGTGCTGCAGCAATTGCAGGTGGTATTCCAGGTGTGGGTTGGCCATGGCAGGGGTCCTCGGTATGGCTGAAAGGGGGGCGGAGTATACGCCTCCCCTGTCGTTCGGAAAGACTCAGCGCACTTTCCCGGGTTCGGGTGTCAACTGCACCTTGTCAAAGGCATCCACATCGATGACCTTGCGCCGCGCCTGTTCAGCCGCGTGCAGGCGTTGCCCCTCGTCCGGTTGCAAGACGCCAGCCTCGACCGCTGCATCGATGGTCGACTGGCCAGGCGCAGGGCGGACATCGCCTTGCTTGAGCGCCTGGTGCAAGGCCTTGCTCAGCGGTGCCGTGCTGTCGAGCAGATCGCTGGCCTGCTGGAGGGCGGCAACGGGGTCGTTCTCGCCCTGTGGGCGGTAGCAGCCGCCAAGCAGTTCTTCCAGGGCCGGATCACCCTTTCTACGGCCGATCAGCTCAGCCACTTGGGCATCGAGTTCGTCACTGGGGCCGGTATGGCGCCGACCGAAAGGGAACACCAGTACGCGCAGTGCACAGCCCACGAAGCGATTGGGGAAGTTATCGAGCAGCCGATCCAGGGCGCATTCGGCTTGCCCCAGACTCTCTTCCAAGGCCCAGCGCAACAGCGGCCGCAGGTGCTCGGCCGAGCCCTGATCGTGGTAGCGTTTGAGCGCTGCGCTGGCCAGATACAGATAGCTCAGTACATCACCCAGCCGCGCGCTAAGTCGCTCGCGGCGCTTAAGTGCACCACCGAGCAGCATCATGGACAGGTCGGCCAACAGGGCAAATGCCGCCGCCTGGCGGTTGAGGGCGCGGAAGTAGCCTTGGCTCAGGGCATCGCCGGGCACCTGCTCGAAGCGGCCCAGGCCCAGTCCGTAGATCAGGGTGCTGGCCGCATTGCCCGTCGCAAAACCAATGTGCTTGGCCAGCAAATCATCGAACTCCACCAGCGCCTGGTCCTGGTCCTGGCGCGCGGCCAGGGCCATTTCCTTGAGTACGAACGGATGGCAGCGTATGGCGCCTTGGCCGAAGATCATCAGGTTGCGCGAGAGGATGTTGGCCCCCTCGACGGTAATGAATATGGGCGCGCCCTGCCAGTTGCGGCCCAGGTAGTTGTTGGGGCCCATGATGATGCCCTTGCCGCCGTGCACGTCCATCGCGTGCTGAATGCACTCACGGCCGCGCTCGGTCAGGTGGTACTTGAGAATCGCCGACAGCACCGACGGTTTCTCACCCAAATCCACGGCCTTGGCCGTGAGCAAGCGGGCGCTGTCCATCAACCAGGCGTTGCCGCCGATGCGTGCCAACGATTCCTGGATACCCTCGAAGGCCGCCAGGGGCACGTTGAACTGCTCGCGGATGTTCGCGTATTGGCCTGTGACCAGGCTGGTGTACTTGGCAGCGCCCGTGCCAACTGCCGGCAGCGAGATGGAGCGGCCTACCGACAGGCAGTTCATCAGCATCATCCAGCCCTTGCCGAGCATGTCCTTGCCGCCAATCAGGTAGTCCAGGGGGATGAACACGTCCTTGCCACTGTTGGGGCCATTCATGAAAGCCGCGCCCAACGGCAGGTGGCGTTTGCCGATCTCAACGCCGGGTGTGTCGGTGGGAATCAGCGCCAGGCTGATGCCAAGTTCTTCTGTCTCGCCGAGCAAGTGGTCCGGGTCGTAAGCCTTGAAGGCAAGGCCCAGCAGGGTGGCGACCGGCCCGAGGGTGATGTAACGCTTCTCCCAGTTCAGGCGCAGGCCTATGACGTCTTCCCCCTTCCACTGGCCTTTGCAGATCACGCCAGTGTCGGGCATTGCCCCGGCGTCGGAGCCAGCGTGGGGACCTGTGAGGGCAAAGCAGGGGATGTCTTCACCGCGAGCCAGGCGCGGCAGGTAGTGATCGCGCTGTTCGTTGGTGCCGTAATGCAGCAGCAACTCGGCAGGGCCCAGGGAATTGGGGACCATGACCGTGGAGGCCAGGTCACCGCTGCGCGTGGCGAGCTTCATCGCCACCTGGGAGTGGGCGTAGGCGGAAAAGCCCTTTCCCCCGTACGCCTTGGGAATGATGAGGGCGAAGAACCCGTGATCCTTGATGTGCTGCCAGGCCTGCGGTGGCAGGTCCATGTCCTGGCCGATCTGCCAGTCGCTGACCATCGCGCAGAGTGCCTCGGTCGGGCCATCGAGGAAGGCCTGCTCCTCTTCGGTGAGCATTGGCGCAGGGTAGGCGAGCAGGGTACGCCAGTCGGGGCGGCCACTGAACAGCTCGCCGTCCCACCACACGGTGCCGGCATCGATCGCCTCGCGCTCGGTCTGCGACATGGGGGGCAATGTGCGCTTGAACCATTTGAACACCGGGCCCGTGAATACCTTGCGGCGCCACTCGGGCAGTAACACGAGCGCGGCGTTGAGCGCGATCACCAGCCACACCACAACCAACAGCCAGCCGGGGGCTTTGCTGAAGATGCCCATCAGCAGCGTGTAGACGGCAACGATGCCAAGTATCTGCAAGGGCGGCAGGCGCCGGTGCATGAGGTAAAGAGTGCCGATCACCAGCACTAGCAGCCACAACAGCAACATAATCACTCCTCCTTGGAACCAGGGGCTTGGCCATCCCACAGAGCTTAGACACCACGCTATGAACGGCACTGTCAGAACAGTGACAGGGTGTGGCAGCGTGAGTTTCAGTTCATGCTCGTTCTTGCCGGTATCTTCGCGCGTACAGCCGGCTAATGTCTGGAGTAGACTGCATGACCTGAGCATTCCTGAGGACGTCGTCATGCTGAAGATCTGGGGCCGCAAGAACTCGAGCAATGTGCGCAAGGCATTGTGGATTGCCCATGAGCTGGGTCTGGATTTCGAGTCGATCGACGCTGGAGGCGCTTTCGGCGTGGTAGATGAGCCGTACTACCGCGCACGCAACCCAAATGGCCTGGTGCCTATGCTGGAAGATGGCGACCTGACCCTGTGGGAATCCAACGCCATCGTCCGCTACTTGTGCGCCGAATATGGTC
Organism: Pseudomonas sp. UBA5568; assembly: GCF_002425525.1. Lineage (NCBI taxonomy): Bacteria > Pseudomonadati > Pseudomonadota > Gammaproteobacteria > Pseudomonadales > Pseudomonadaceae > Pseudomonas > Pseudomonas sp. UBA5568. Next base: position 78,306 of record NZ_DIMK01000002.1, read on the forward strand.
AGGCGCAGGGCTGGTACCTGGACGATCCGCGCCAGCGCGCCCTGGCCGATAAGTGGATGGACTGGACCACCTCTTCCCTGGCGACCCCTTTCCGTCCGCTATTCTGGGGCATGCTGCGCACCCCTGAAGATCAGCGGGACTGGGTGGCGATCAATGCGGCGCACAAGCAGTGCGCACAGTTGCTGTCCATGGCCGATCAGGCCCTGGCCACACAGCCGTATCTGTCGGGAGAACACATTGGCATGGGTGATATCCCACTGGGGTGCTTCGCCTACGCCTGGTTCGAGATGCCCATCGAGCGTCCGGACATGTACCACCTCAAGGCGTGGTACGAACGCCTCAAGAGCCGCCCGGCCTATCAGGCTGGCGTGATGACTGCGCTGACCTGATCGAACACCGCAGCCGTTTCGATAGTCACTATCGATACACGTGACTGTACTTGTGCGGCCGAGCCTTGCACCATTGGCCGCACTCACTGCGCCAGTGAACCTGCCTGGCGTGTCCTGAACCCTATTCTTCGGTAAGTGACCCGCTATGAGTTCTGCCCTGTCCATCCGACAGCTGACCAAGACCTACGGCAACGGCTTTCAAGCCCTCAATGGCATCGACCTCGATGTTGCCGAAGGCGACTTCTTCGCCTTGCTTGGCCCCAACGGCGCCGGCAAGTCCACCACCATCGGCATCCTTTCTACCCTGGTGAACAAGACCAGCGGCACAGTCAACGTGTTCGGTCACGACCTAGACCGTGCGCCGTCTGCGCTCAAGCGCTGCCTGGGCGTCGTGCCGCAGGAATTCAACTTCAACCAGTTCGAGAAGTGTTTCGACATTGTCGTGACCCAGGCCGGCTACTATGGCATTGCGCCAAAAATCGCCAAGGAGCGGGCCGAGCAATACCTGACCCAGCTGGGCCTTTGGGACAAGCGCGATGTACCGTCGCGTTCGCTTTCTGGCGGCATGAAACGCCGCTTGATGATTGCCCGCGCGCTGATCCACGAACCGCGCTTGCTGATTCTCGACGAACCCACTGCCGGGGTGGACATTGAACTGCGCCGTTCGATGTGGAGCTTTCTCACCGAACTCAACGAGAAGGGCATCACCATCATCCTCACCACCCATTACCTGGAAGAGGCCGAACAGCTGTGCCGCAACATCGGCATCATCGACCACGGCACCATCGTCGAGAACACCAGCATGCGCAACCTGCTGGGCAAGCTGCACGTTGAAACCTTCGTGCTCGACCTCAAGCAGGACCTGGCCAGTGCCCCGGCCCTGCAAGGGTATCCTTGCCGATTGCTGACGCCTCATACGCTGGAAGTACAGGTGGACAAGGACATCGGCATTACCGCGCTGTTCAGCCAGTTGGCGCTGCTGAACATCGAGGTATTGAGCCTGCGCAACAAGACCAATCGACTTGAGGAGCTGTTCGTGTCACTGGTGGAAAAGAACCTGTCGAAGGTGGCCGTATGAGTGTGGAGCTGCGCACCAACTGGGTCGCCCTGAACACCATCGTCTATCGCGAGGTACGGCGCTTCCTGCGCATCTGGCCGCAGACCTTGCTGCCCCCGGCGATCACCATGGTCCTGTACTTCGTCATCTTCGGAAACCTGATTGGTCGGCAGATCGGCGACATGGGTGGGTTCACCTACATGCAGTACATCGTACCGGGGCTGATCATGATGTCGGTGATCACCAACTCCTACGGCAACGTGGTCTCGAGCTTCTTCGGTAGCAAGTTCCAGCGCTCGATCGAGGAGTTGATGGTTTCGCCGGTGTCGCCACACACCATCCTGGTGGGGTACGTACTGGGCGGAGTACTGCGTGGCTTGGCGGTAGGTGTGATCGTGACCATCCTGTCGATGTTCTTCACCGACCTGCAGGTGCATCACCTGGGGGTGACCGTGGTGGTGGTGCTGTTGACGGCGACCATCTTCTCGTTGCTAGGCTTCGTCAACGCGGTGTTTGCTCGCAATTTCGACGACATCTCGATCATCCCGACGTTCGTGCTGACCCCGCTAACCTACCTGGGCGGCGTGTTCTATTCGATCACCCTGCTGCCACCGTTCTGGCAGACCGTCTCGTTGGCCAACCCTGTGCTGCACATGGTCAATTCGTTCCGCTACGGCATTCTAGGGGTGTCGGACATCAGCATTGGCACGGCGATCACCTTCATGCTGGTGGCCACTGCCGTGCTCTACCTGCTGTGCGTGCGGCTGCTGGTCAGTGGCCGGGGCATGCGTGCCTGAAACGTTGCACCGGCATTGGCGACGACGCCATTGCCGGCCCACCCACCAGCGCCAGTACAGCAGGGTGCTGAAATAGCCGAGCATACCCAGCAGCACGGCGCAGACGATTGAACCGAGCAGGAAGGGTTGCCAGACCGTCGACAGTTGGTCGGTGATCCACTGGAAGGTCAATGTGTCGGGCAGCGCGCGTGGCGGTACCTGCATCAGCCAGGCACCGACCATGTAGGTCACGAAAAACACCGGTGGCATGGTCAGCGGGTTAGTCAGCCACACCAGGCTGACGGCGATCGGCAGGTTACCCCGCAACGGAATGGCCAACGCAGCGGCCAGCAGCATTTGCGCAGGCATCGGGATCAAGGCGGCGAACAGGCCGACGCCCATGGCTCGTGCTACCGAATGACGGTTCAGGTGCCACAGGTTCGGGTCATGCAGCAACGTGCCGAAAAAGCGTAAGGACTTGTGTTCCCGAATACTGCTCGGGTCCGGCATGTAGCGTTTGAATAGTCGGCGCGGCATGGGGGCTCCCGGAGCGTTGACCGAGGCAGTATGCCCTGATTCCCGGTCGGCCTCGTTCAGAGTTTGTGACAATTGTTGAGCAAGCATTGCCGACAAGTGGGCTATGCCTCAGAGGTTGATACAGCTTCTGGAGCTCTACCTCATGCGCACAGGGATGTTGGCGCTTGCACTTGGTCTGCTCAGCCTCGGCCTGGTGCCTCAACTGCCATCGGTCGGATGGCTGTTATTGCTTGCGGCGGGCGCTGTCGTCAGTCTGTTCACCCGCGGGTGGTTACTGGGCGTGTTCCTGCTGGGCTTTTGCTGGGCTTGCTGGTCTGCCAAGCAGGCCATGGATGATCGTCTGGCGCCAGGGCTCGAGGGTCGCACGTTATGGCTGGAAGGGCGCGTGGTCGGCCTGCCGGCGCGCACCGCGCAAGGCGTTCGCTTCGACCTTGAGGGGGCGCATTCCCGGCGTGCCGAATTGCCGCAACGCCTGCAATTGAGCTGGTTTGACGGGCCACCGCTGCGTGCCGGCGAGCAGTGGC
>NZ_DIMK01000066.1:0-56757 GCF_002425525.1 Pseudomonas sp. UBA5568
GTTCCGAACCACACTGCGCTGATCACTGAAACCACCGAGCTGACCTACGCCCAGCTCAACGCAGCGGCCAACCGCCTGGCGCACCGCTTGATCGCCCAAGGCGTGGGCCCCGACGTGCTGGTCGGCATCGCCGTCGAGCGCGATGCGCCGATGGTCGTTGCCCTGCTGGCCGTGCTCAAGGCAGGCGGCGGCTATGTACCGCTCGACCCGAAATTCCCCCAAGAGCGCCTGCAGCAGATGGTCGAGGACAGCCGCGTCGCGTTGCTGTTGACCCAGTCGCACTTGCGCGAAACGCTGGCACTGGACGCGCAGGTGCAGTGCCTGCTGCTGGATACGCCTGACGACGGCAACGGCTCCGCCAGCGACCCGCTCAACCGCGTGCACGACGACAACCTGGCCTACGTGATCTTCACCTCCGGCTCGACGGGCCGGCCGAAGGGCGTGGCCATCAGCCATGGTGCCTTGACCCGCCACGCCTTCGTAGCCCAGTGGTATTCCGATATCCACGCGTCCGATTGCGTGCTGCAATTCGCCACGTTCAACTTCGATGCCTTCGTCGAGCAGCTGTACGCCCCGCTGGTCTGCGGTGCCACCGTGATGCTGCGCGGCAATGAAATCTGGGACAGCGAGACGTTCTACCAGCGGGTGCTGGCCCACGGCATCAGCGTGGCCGACCTGCCGACCGCGTACTGGAACCTGCTGGCAACCCAGTTTGCCAGCGTAGGGCCACGCGACTACGGGCAACTGCGTCAGATTCATGCGGGCGGCGAAGCCATGCCGCCTGAAGGCATGGCCGCCTGGCTCAAGGCCGGCCTGGGCCATGTGCGCCTGCTCAACACCTACGGCCCGACGGAAACCACGGTCACCTCCACCACGCTCGACTGCACTCCATACGTGCTGGGCGAACAACCCGTACCTCACACCTTGCCGATCGGCACGGCCTTGCCTGGTCGGGAGATCTACCTGCTGGACGATGCCGGGCAACCGGTACCGACCGGTGTCGTGGGTGAGCTGGTGATCGGCGGCGAGTTGCTGGCGCGTGGCTACTTCGGCCGCAGCGCGCTGACCGCCGAGCGCTTCCTGCCCGACCCGTTCGCCGGCAACGGCGGGCGCTTGTACCGCACGGGCGATCTGGCGCGCTACCGCGCCGATGGCGTGATCGACTACGTTGGCCGGGTGGACCATCAGGTGAAGATCCGTGGCTTCCGCATCGAGCTGGGCGAGATCGAGACTTGCCTGCTGGCCCAGGCCGGTGTCAGCGAGGCGCTGGTCATGGCGCAGCCTGGCCCCAGTGGGCCGCAACTGGTGGGCTATGTGGTCACGCAGGTGGCCGTGGCCACGCTACGCGAAGCGCTCAAGGCGAGCCTGCCGGACTATATGGTGCCGACTCACCTGATGGTGCTCGACGGCCTGCCATTGAGCCCGAGCGGCAAGATCGACCGCAAGGCGCTGCCCCGGCCCGAGGCTGCCAGCAGCCATGCTTTCGTCGCCCCGCAGACAGCGCTCGAACAGCAGTTGGCCACAGTCTGGCAAGATGTGCTGAAGCTTGAGCGGGTCGGGGTGGACGACAACTTCTTCGAGCTGGGCGGTGACTCGATCATCTCCATCCAGGTGGTCAGCCGAGCGCGGCAGCTGGGTTTGCACCTGACCCCGAAGGCGTTGTTCCAGCACCAGACCCTCCGGGCCTTGGCCCAGGTCGTTGGCACGGCAGGCACAGCCTTGCAGATCGACCAGGGTTCGGTCACCGGCACCACGCCGTTGTTGCCGGTGCAGCACAGCTTCTTCAGCGAAGCCATCGCCCAGCGTTACCACTGGAACCAGTCGGTGCTGCTGGAGCCGAGCGCGCCGCTTCACGGGGCTGCGCTCGAGCAGGCGTTGCAGGCGTTGGTGCACCATCACGATGCCCTGCGCCTGCGCTTCAGTGAAGGCGAGCAGGGTTGGCAGGCCTGCCATGGCGACAGCGCCCAGGCGCTGCTGTGGCAGCGCGAGGTGAGCGATGCCCAGGCACTCACAGCCCTGTGCGACGATGCCCAGCGCAGCCTGGACCTGGCCGAGGGCCCGCTGCTGCGCGCGGTGCTGGCCACCTTGGCCGACGGCAGCCAGCGCTTGCTGCTGGTGATCCATCACCTGGTGGTCGATGGCGTGTCGTGGCGCATTCTGTTCGAGGACCTGCAGCAGGCTTACCAGCAGTGCCTGACCGGGCAGCCGCTCAGCCTGCCGGCCAAGACCAGCGCCTACAAGGCCTGGGCCGAACGCCTGCAAGCCCACGCCCAAAGCGAAACCCTGCGCCAGCAACTGGGCTATTGGCAGGCCCAACTGCAGGGCTTTGCCCAGACGCTGCCTGGCGAAGATGCCCAAGGCAGCCAGCAGGTGACCGATGCCCATACCGTGCAGGTTGAACTGGATGCAGCGCTGACCCGACAACTGCTTCAGCAGGCGCCGGCCGCTTACCGCACCCAGGTCAACGACCTGCTGCTGACCGCCCTGGCGCGGGTGATCTGCCACTGGACGGGCGAGCACGCGGCATTGATCGAGCTGGAAGGCCACGGCCGCGAGGCGCTGTTCGACGACGTCGACCTCACCCGTACCGTAGGCTGGTTCACCAGCCTGTTCCCGGTGAGACTGCCGGTGGCGGGGCCAGTGGGGGACACCATCAAGCAGGTCAAGGAACACCTGCGCGCCATCCCGGACAAAGGCCTTGGCTTTGGGGTGCTGCGCTATCTGGGCGATACGGCTACCCGCCAGGCATTGACCGGCCTGGCGCAGCCACGCATCACCTTCAACTACCTGGGCCAGTTCAGCGCCAGCGCCGCCGGTGAGGACGATGCGCTGTTCGCCCCGGCCGCGGAAAGCGGCGGGCGCCAGGTCAGTGATCAGGCGCCGCTGGGCAATGCCCTGACCATCAACGGGCAGGTGTTCGAAGGCGCCCTGAAGCTAGACTTCACCTTCAGCCGCCAGCGGTTCGCCGCGGGCATCATCGAGCACCTGGCGCATGCCTACGTAAGCGAGCTGCGTACGGTCGTTGAGCACTGCCTGGCCTTGGAACACCTCTGCCTGACCCCGTCCGACTTCCCGCTCGCGGGGCTGAGCCAAGCACAGCTGGACCGTTTGCCGGTACCGGCCGAGGCTGTCGAAGACCTGTACCCGCTGTCGCCGATGCAGCAGGGCATCCTGTTCCACACCCTCGAAGCCGCTCAGCAGGGGCTGTACGTCAGCCAAACCAGCGTGCAGGTACAAGGGTTGGATAACGCCCGCTTCCTCGCGGCCTGGCAGCACATGGTCGATCGCCATGAAATTCTGCGCACCGGGTTCTGGACCGAAAGCCACCTCAACGAGCCATTGCAATGGGTGGCCAAGCGTGCCGAACTGCGTGTGCGCGAGCTCGACTGGCGGGGCCGCCCGGTCAGCGCCGCCGACCTGCAAGGCCTGGCCGAGCAGGACTACGCCCGCGGCTTCGACCTGCTGCAGCCGCCCTTGATGGGCCTGACCCTGGTGCGCCTGGATGAGGAGCGCCAGCAACTGATCTGGAGCAGCCACCACATCCTCATGGACGGCTGGAGCCACTCACGCCTGCTGGGTGAGGTGTTCGCCGTGTACGGTGGACAAGCACTGCCCGGCAAACGCGGCAGCTACCGCGACTACATCGCCTGGCTGGCCGCCCAGCCCCAGGCGCAGATGGAACACTTCTGGAAAGACAAGCTGGCCGGGCTCGAAGGGCCCACCCTGCTGGCCACCGGGTTGCATCCAGCGCCCGTCGCCGAGGCCGACGGCTACGACGCGCTGTACTTGAACTGGGACGCCGCGCAAACCCGGCAACTGCGTGATCAGGCCCAGCGCCTGCGGGTCACACCCAACACGCTGATCCAGGCAGCCTGGCTGCTGCTGCTGCAACGCTACACCGGGCAAGCGCGCGTGTGCTTCGGCGCAACCGTCGCCGGTCGTCCGGCAAACCTGCCGGGTGCTGAAGACATGCTGGGCTTGTTCATCAACACGCTGCCGATCATCCAGGCGCCTCTGCCCGAACAGCCGGTGGGGCAGTGGTTGCAGGCCCTGCAGGACTACAACGTGCAGGTGCGCGACTACGAGCACGTGTCTTTGGCCGATGTACAGCGTTGGTCCGGGCAAAGCGGACAGGCGTTATTCGACAGCATCGTGGTGTTCGAGAACTATCCCCTGGACGAGCGCCTGCAAGACGCCGGCGAAGACGGCTTGCGCTTCGGCGCCAGCGAAGGCCGCGACGTGACCAACTATGCCATGGACCTTGCCGTGCACCTGGATGACACCATGAGCATCGAGTTCCTGTACTGGCGCAGCCGCTTCAGCCACGCTGCCTGCCAGGGCATTAGGCGCAGCTTCGAGCGCTTGCTCCAAGCGCTGCTGGGCGACCCACTGGCCGCCATCGGCAGCCTGCCCATGCTCGATGCCGACGCTGAGCGGCAGCAGACCGAGGCCAACCGGCTGGTCGCCAACCCGACCCGCACGCCGCTGCTGCAGCGCATCGCCGGGCATGTACAGGCCCGTGGTCAGCAGGTAGCGGTCAGCTGCGCCGGGCAGTCCCTGACGTATGCCGAGCTTGAAGCGCGCGCCAACCGCCTGGCCGTGGCCCTGATCGACGCCGGTGCTGCCCCGGAGGTACGTGTCGGGGTGGCGCTGGAGCGCTCGGTAGACATGATCGTGGCCTTCTATGCGGTGCTCAAGACCGGCGCTGCGTATGTGCCTGTCGACATCGATTACCCGCGCGAGCGGGTGCAGTGGATCATCGAGGACTCAGCCATGCGGCTGCTCATCAGCCAGGCTAGCGTCAGCGAACGTTTGCCAAGCGCCGAAGAGGTCGACACGCTGCTGCTCGAATCGCTCGCGCCGGTGCAGGCGCAGGTCGCCCTGCCGGCGGTGGTGATCGACGAAGACAACCTGGCGTACCTGATCTACACCTCCGGTTCGTTGGGCAAGCCCAAAGGCGTTGCGGTCGCCCGCGGGCCGCTGGCCATGCACTGCCAGGCCATCATCGAGCGCTATGGGATGAGCGAGGCGACCCGCGAGTTGCTGTTCATGTCGTTCGCCTTCGATGGCGCCCAGGAGCGGTGGCTGTCCACCCTGGCGGCCGGTGGTCAGCTGGTGGTGCGCGATAACCGTCTGTGGACGCCCGAGGAAACCTGGCAGGTGCTGCATGAGCAGGCCATCACCATCGCCTGTTTCCCGCCTGCGTACCTGCAACAGTTGGCCGAATACGGCCAGGCCTTCGATAACCCGCCACCGGTGCAGATCTACTGCTTTGGCGGCGACGCCGTGGCCGATGCCAACTTCGAATTGGTCAAGCGCACCCTGCGTCCAAGGCTGCTGACCAATGGCTACGGCCCCACCGAGACGGTGGTCACACCGTTGCTGTGGGTGGTCGATATCGACCAGCGCTGCGAGGCGGCCTATGCGCCGATTGGCACACGGGTGGGTGAGCGTACCCTGCACATTCTCGATGCCGGCCTTAACCCATTGCCCGACGGCGTGGCAGGTGAGTTGTACATCGGCGGGCAAGGGCTTGCGCGGGGCTACCACGCTCGACCAGGCCTGACGGCCGAGCGATTCGTGGCCGACCCCAGTGGCAAGGGTGCGCGCCTGTACCGCACCGGCGACCTGGTGCGCCGCCGGGCAGACGGGGTGATCGACTTCCTTGGCCGCCTGGATCATCAGGTCAAGATCCGGGGCTTTCGTATCGAGCTGGGCGAAATCGAGGCCCGCTTGCGCAGCCAACCCCAGGTGCGCGATGCGGTCGTCGTGGCCCGTGACACCGAAGGCGGCAAGCAACTGATCGGTTATGTGGCCACCAGCAGCCCGGCACTACAAGGCGAGGCGCTGCGCATGGCATTGCAACAGGGCTTGCCTGACTACATGGTGCCCAGCCAGATCCTGGTGCTGGAGCACCTGCCGCTGAGCCCCAACGGCAAGGTTGACCGCAAGGCGCTGCCAGACCCGTCCTTCAAGGGTCGCGAGTACGTGGCGCCGCGCAACGCCCTCGAAGCCGGCCTTGCCGCGATCTGGCAAGAGGTGCTGGAGCTGGAGCAGGTTGGGGTGACGGACAACTTCTTCGAGCTGGGCGGCGATTCCTTGCGCACCCTGAAGGTGCTGTCCAAGGTGCGCAATCAACCGGCGTTGGGCGTTGAGCTGAAGCTGCGCGACATGATGAGCAAACCCACCATCGCCGAGTTGTCCGGTTACGTGGACGACGCCGTGGCAGTGCTTTCACCGCTGCTGCCGCTCAATGGTCCGGTCGCGCAGTGCGAGCCCCTGTTCTGTCTTCACGCAGGGTTCGGCACCGTGTTCGACTATGAGCCTCTGGCGCGACGGCTGGACGGGGTGCGCCAGGTCATCGGCGTGCAGTGCAGGATGCTGCTGGACAAGCACTGGCAGGACAGCTCGCTGGAAGCCATGGCCCAGGACTACGCAGGGTTCATCCGCGAACAGCAACCACAAGGGCCGTACCACTTGCTGGGCTGGTCGCTGGGCGGGCCGTTGGCGCTGCTGGTGGCCCGTGTGCTGGAAGGGCAGGGCCAGTGCGTGCACTTCGTTGGGCTGGTGGACAGCTTCGTGCCCGGTGACCACGGGCCGGAAGACGACTTGACTGAAGAGCTGCGCAACTTCTTGTCCATCATCCTCGACCAGCCGCCCGAAAGCCTGCCGGCGTTCGACCTGTCTGACGACGGCTCCCACCTGGCCCTTGAAGCGCTGGTAGCGCAAGTGCAGGCCCACGTGCTGGGCAGCGGTGACTCACCGCGCTTCGCTGCCGAGGAACTGGTGCATGCCTTTACGGTGGCGCTGCGCCTGAAGGCGCTGTCGCGACGCCTTGCGCCGCTGCCCGCCATCGAGTGCCCGGCCAGCTTCTGGTGGGCAGAGGACGGGTACCGCGCACCGGCTCAAGCTTATCAACGGCGGTTCAGCCAGGACGATGCAACGCTCATCCACGCGTCGCACTTCGAGATCCTCAAGCAGCCCCAGCTGCTGCGCGAGGTGTGCGAGTGCCTGGACACGACCACCGAAACCCAAGGGCGCGCGTGACGCGCCCTGTCACTGATTTTCAAGTAAGGATCGAACATGGCATTGCACCCTGACCTGGCAGCGTTTCTGGAACTGGTCGAATTCGGCAGGCTGACCGGCAAGAGCCAGCCCATGCACGCGATGGACGTGGCCCAGGCCCGCGCCGAATTCGCCGCCAGCTCGCAAGTGCTCGACCCCAGCCCGCCCGGTGACCTGAGTGTCAGCGAACTGAGCATCCCGACCCGCGACGGCGCCCAGCTGCCCGCTCGGCTCTACCGCAACGGGCAGCCTGCAGCTGCACCGCAACCGGTGATCCTCTACCTGCACGGCGGCGGCTATGTGGTCGGCAGCCTCGACTCGCACGACTCGGTGTGCCGGCGCCTGGCGAGCATGGGCGACTTCGCAGTGCTCGCCCCGGATTACCGACTGGCGCCGGAGCACCGTTTTCCGGTCCCTGTGAACGACGCGCTCGATGCCGCCAACTGGCTGGCCGAGCACGCCCTGGCCCTTGGGCTGGACAACCGCCGGGTGGTGTTTGCCGGCGACAGCGTCGGCGCAAGCCTTGCGACCGTCCTGGCCATCACTGCGGTCAAGGCCCCTGAAACGCTGGCGATCAAGCCGTTGGCGCAGTTACTGTTCTACCCGGTCATCGACCTGTCGTGCCTGCGCGACTCCCACCGCCAGCATGCCGAAGGCTATTTGCTGGAGACCGAGACGCTGGCGTGGTTCTACCAGCATTACGCACCGCTGCCCGAACAACGCCTGGACTGGCGCGCTTCACCGCTGCTGGCCCAAGTGGACACGCCGCTGGCGCCGGCCTACCTGTGGGTAGCGGAGTACGACCCATTGCACGATGAAGGCCTAGCGTATCGCGACAGGTTGCAGGCAAGCGGGACGCCGGTGACCTTTGTGCGGGCGCAGGGGCTTAGCCATGACTTTTTGCGGATGTCGGGGTTGGTGGGGCAGGTCGGGGGGATTTATCGGGATGTGGGGGCGTGGTTGAGCGCGGTTGGGGGACGAGCGTAATAGTCCTCGCGTGCCGTTACCGTAACAGAGCACACACACATCCAGGCCTGTGTAGTGCGACCAACTTGGAGAGTAGGTGTGTGCTTTTTCTGATTCTTAACTAAGGCTTGCGCGCGGGTGATCTTGATGAAATCCCGCAATGCCAGGTAGGCATACAAGCCGCCACAGGGAGTGGTGACTGCAGCCAACCACATAAACCGAGCAGGAAAGCCCTAGGGCCGGTCGAAATCAAGGGTGAAGCTGCGAGCAATGAGGCGATGAAGTAGATCAGTAGCCACCAGACCTTGACCCACGCTCGATGGCCAGTGGATGCAGTTTGTCGGCATCACCGATCTTATACGTGGGGAGGTGACTGCATGCTTGATAGCGTTCGAGTCGCGCTGCCTCCCTGCACTTCGCAGGCAAGCCGGCTCAGTCGCCGAGCCGGCTTGTCGTCACAGGCAGGGGCTTTAGAAGCTGTACCGGGTGGTGAACATCACGTTGCGGGGCTCACCGTAGTAACCGGTGAAGAACGTGGGGTCCAATGCGCTGAAGTACTTCTTGTCGAACACGTTGTTCACGTTGACGGTGGCGCTCAGTTCCTTGGTGATGTCGTAGCGTGCCATCAGGTCGAACACAGCGTATTGCTGCTGGGTCGCCTTGCCCTGGCTGGTGGTCAGGCTCAGGCCGCTCTGCCAGTTCATGCCGCCGCCCACGGTCAGCTGGTTGAGATCGCCGGGCAGGCGGTATGTGGTCCAGAGCTTGACCAGGTTGGCAGGCGCTTCGGTCATGATGCGCTCGCGGTCCGAGTCCTTGGTCAGGCTGTGGCTGTAGCTGGCGCTGACGTTCCAGTCGGGCATGACTTCGCCGTAGATTTCCATGTCGATGCCGCGGGTCTTGGCGCCGGACACCGCGCGGTACGCCGACTCACGAATGGTCCCTTCGACGGTTTCGCCGGTGGCCACGCCCAGGTTGTCCTGCTTGATTTCGTAAAGGGCGACGGCGGTGTTGACCCGCCCATCCAGAAATTCGCTTTTCAGGCCAATTTCGTAGTTGTCACCTTCGCGCGATTCCAGGGTCTTGCCTGCCTGATCGCGGATCGACTGCGGCTTGTAGATCTTGGTGTAGCTGGCGTAAAGCGAGTGGATGTCGGTAAGGTCGTACACCACCCCTGCATAAGGGGTGACGAAACCGCTCTCGCGGGTGGAGGCGCGGCTGTTCAGGCCCGGATAGGACGGGTTGGCCACGGTTTTTTTCTTGTAGCTGTAGTCGCCCACCCGTGCGCCCAGGATCAGCGACAGGTCATCGGTGGGTTTGAAACGCGCCACCATGTACGCGGCGTTCTGGCGCACGGTGGTGTCGTCGTTCATCAGCTTGCCCACGGAAAGGGGGCGCTCGGTGTCGTTGTCCCAGGTGTAGATGTTGGCCGGACGGCCTTCCAGGTCGTCGTCGGCCGGGTCGCTGTAGTCGTGAAATTCCGAACCGCTCAAGCCGATCACCAGCTCATGCTCGCGGCCCAACAGCTGGAAGGGGCCCTGGACCAAGGCGTCGATGCCCAGTTGGCGCTGCGAGCCTGAGCCGTCGCCGCCGTACAGGTAGGCCCCTTCGCCCGTTTGCTTGTCGGGGAAGTCGCCGCTGAGCGAGGCCAGGGAATAGTCGCGCGAACTGTACATGTTGTTGACCGCCACCTTGAGCTTCCAGTCGTTGACCAGGCTCTGCTCAAGGTTGGCGAAGGTGGTAAGGGTGTTCTGCTTGCGGTAGCTCCAGCGCGAACCTGCGTTGATCGAACGGGAAAAGTCGGTCTGTTCGCCATTGCTGTAGAACAGCGGGAAGCTGGCGAACGATACGCCACGCGGGTCGTTCTTCTGGTAGTCCACGCCCACGCTCAACAGGGTGCTGTCGGTGAGGTCGGCTTCGAGGATGCCGTAGTAGGTCTGTTTTTCCTGCTGGTAGTGGTCGATGTAGCTGTTGCCCTGCTTATACGCCACGACCGTGCGACCGCGCAGACGGGCATCGTCGGTCAGGGGGCCGGACACGTCCACCTCGGTGCGGTAGGTGTCCCAGGAACCCGCCCCGGCGGTGATCGAGCCCTGGAAGGTGGAGGTCGGGCGCTTGCGGACCAGGTTGATGCTGCCCGAGGGGTCACCGGCGCCTGTCATCAGGCCGGTAGCGCCGCGCACGATTTCGACGCGATCATAAATCGAGGTGTCGATCAGGCTTTGTGGGCTGGCACTGGTCTGCACGATCAGGGTCGTGGGGATACCGTCGAACTGGTAGCTGTCGATCGAATAGCCGCGCGAATAGATGTTCACCCGCTCACTGTCGATGTTCTGCACCGACAGGCCCGGCGCCTGCTTGAGCACGTCACTCAGGGTGGTCAGCTGTTGGTCTTGCAGGCGTTGACGGGTCATGACGCTGACCGACTGGGGGGTTTCACGCAGGGACATGGGCAGCTTGGTGGACGCACTGCTGCTGTTGACGGTGTACGAACGGCTGGCTTCGCTCGAGCCGTCCAGGTTGCTCTGCACGGTGGTGGCGTCCAGCTGCAGCGAGCTGGTGTCGTTGCCACGACGGTGAATGGTCACGCTGTTGCCCTGGATGTCGTACGCAAGCCCCGTGCCTGCCAGCAAGGTTGCCAGGGCCTGCTGCGCGGTGAGGTGGCCCTTGACGGCTCGACCGTTGAGCCCTTGCACATCATCGGGGCTGAACAGCACCTGCTGGTCGGCCTGGCGACCGAACGCCTGCAGCGAAGCGGAGAGCGGCATGGCGGCAATGTCCACGTCCACTTCCTGGGCCATCACCTGGGCCGACAGCGGCAGGCACAGCGCCATGCTCAGGCTCGAGCCGAGCAGCGTCGTCTGGAAGACACGGTGAAGCCTGAAGGCTTGGGTGATCGGGTTGAGCGTGCTAAGGGCTGGCATTACATCCTCTCTGGTGGAGATTTAAATGATAATGATTTGTATTAGTTGCTCAGTGAGACGCACCAGCGTAGGAAAACCGGAAAGAAAAAATTTCAGTCCGGTTACAACGCTTCAGGCGGGGTGGAGTGCTGGCGCGATCTTGCCGCGGTGCAGGCGCACCAAGTGGTCGGCCATATCGAAGTAGCGATCGTCGTGGGAGATCACGATGATGGTCTTGCCCAGCCGCTTCAGGTCCGGCAGCAGCTCGGTGTAGAAGATCCGCCTGAAGGTCGGATCCTGGTCGGCGGCCCATTCATCGAACACCAGTACGGGACGCTCCTCCAGCCAGGCGCTGACCAGCGCCAGGCGCTTGCGCTGGCCGGTGGACAGGTCGGTGGTGCTGAACACCCCGTCGCGGATGCTCACCTTGTGGTCGATCTCCAGGCGCCTGAGGTAGCGCCCGGCGTCATCGGGTAGCGGTTGATCGCCTTGGATCACGTCGTCGAACAGGTAGTAGTCAGCGAAGATAGTGGTAAACAGCTGGCGGTAGTCATCGCGGGTCTGGGCCGTCACGGGCTGGCCGTTGAGCACGATGCTCCCGGCTTGCGGGGCATACAGGCCCAGCAGCAGCTTGATCAGGGTGGTCTTGCCGCAGCCGTTTTCACCGACGATGAACACGATGTCGCCTTGCTGGACCTGCAGGCTCACCGGCCCGAACTGGAAGGGCTCGGCGCCCTCCACGGCAGGGAAGGTGTAGCGAACGTCCTTGAGTTCTAGCAAGTTCATGGCCATGGCTGGTTTGCGTGCGTCGTCCAGCAGCAGGTGTGGTTCGGGCGAGGAGAACTGCGTCGACAGCGCAGCAATACGGCGAAAGGCGATCTGGGCCTTGCCGATGATTGGCAGGGTGCTGATCAGGTGCTCCAGCGGGCCTTTCATGTACAGCAGCACCAGCACGAAACCGCTGGTAACGCTCTTGTCTGTCGAGGGCCAGTACGATTGCAGGGCCAGCGCCACCGCAATCACCACGAAGAACAACATCGAGCCCAGGGTCTTGGCGATCACGAAGGTGTTGATCGAGCGGACCTGGGTGGCGCAGATCCGATTGGCCGTGTCGCGGATGCCGTGGCTGAACATCCGTTGGCGGCGCGGCCGGTGAATGCGCAGTTCCTTGGCCCCTTCGGCGATGGCACTGTAGTGTTTTTGCAAGTCGTCCTCGGCTTCCCGCGCGGCTTCGAAGCCCCGCATGCCTTTGGCCTGGGCGATGAACTGCAGCACGGTGCCCACGCCGATGGCCACCAGGATCACCAGGAACATCTGCCAGGACAGGTGCGCCAGGTAGCCCAGGCACCCCAGCGTCACGGTGAGCGAGATGGCCAGCGGGGCGAAGACGTAGGCGAAGTCGCTGATGGTGTCCACGTCATGGGTCAGTACCGGGATCAGCCGATGGCTGCGGTAGCGCTCGATCTGGTCGATGGGCGCGGCCAGCACCTTCTCACCCAGCTGACGACGCAAGGTGGCGATGACGTGTTGGCCTACGTAGTTGGTGCCCATGTCGGACAGAATCGAGCTGAGCAGGGCCAGCAGGCACAGGCCAGCGAAGCCCAGTACCACGCCCTGTGTCAGGCCGGCGTCGCTGTGCAAGCTGCTGTTGATGGTGGCCAGCAAAGCGGTGACGCTCAGGCCACCGATCATGCCCAGGACGATGCAAACCGTGACCAGAGGCCAGAACGGCTTGAGCAGGCCGAACAGTTCCCTGACGGCGCCACGAGGTTGATGGGTCATGTGTTTCTCCTCAATCGCGTGGGGCTGTCAGAGTTCGCGGACGACTCGGAAACCAAGGAAATCGCCGCGAACCTCGGGCGAGCGGTTGTTGCGGTTGCCCGAGCGCGAGAACACCGGGGCCTCGCCCCAGTCGTTGCCGCGCATGACGCGTTTCTCGCAGTTGCCGGTTTTCCAGGCGCTGCCATCGGCAGGCGCACCTTCGTAGTCTGGGTTCAGGCAGTCGGCCGTCCACTCGTAGACATTGCCGTGCATGTCGTACACGCCAAAGGCGTTGGCCGGGTAGCTGCCCACGGGCGCGGTGTAGGAGTAGCCATCGGCAGGGCCATAGGTATTGGCGTGCTGGCTGATGCTGTAGGCCTTCTCGTCGTTGTTGTCGAAGGGGAACGGGAAAGAGCCAGTGGAGCCGGCCCGGGCGGCGTATTCGCGCTGCGCCTCGCTGATCAGGCGGTAAGTGTGCCCGGTTTTTTTCGTCAGCCATTGAGCATACGCATCGGCGTCGAACCAGCTGATGCACACCGCCGGCTGGCGAGGGCCCTGCTTGTAGGTGGGTTTGCTGGCCTTGCAGAAGCGGCCAGGACGGGTGTCGCCATCGGCGATCTTGACCCCGGTTTCCCGGATGTACGCATCCAGCTCGCCTGCGGTGACCGGGAAGCGGCCCACCGCGAACGGTTTGGCGAAGGTCACGGTATGCTGCGGGCCCTCATCGTATTCGCGACCCACTTCATCCTCCGGGGTACCCATCAGGTAACTGCCGGCGGGCAGCACTACCATTTCCGGGCAATGTGGGCAGTCCTTGAAAACGCTACCGGGTTTGATCGCTTCGCCCGCGTGTACGGCAGGGCTGGCCAGCAGGCCGAGCAGCACGGCAGTGCCGAGCCTGTACAGGGTGCTGGACAATGGCTTGAATGAAACGCAAGGCAGGTTGGGCATGGTGAAAAGTCCGTGATCGATGGTCTGCATGAGGGGTTCAGCGGCGCAAGCGTGGAGTGAGCACAGCGATCAGCCGGTCGATTTCGGCTTCGGTGTTGAGCAGGCCCGGTGCAGTGCGTACCACCGGGCCCACGTCGCGCGACACCGCATCGACGACGATGCGCTGGCTGTTGAGGTAGGCGGCGACCTCGTCGGCATCCTGGTCGGCTACCCGAAAGAAGGTGAAACCTGCCGATTGGCGAGTGCTGCGCGGCGTGACCAGTTGCACGCCCGGCATCGTTTCGAGCCGCTGTTTGAGGTAGTCGTTGAGGCCGTGAATGCGTGCCTGTATGGCGGCCTTGCCCTGCCGCAGGTGCAAGTCGAAGGCTGCGCCCAGCGCCCATCGGTGCTCGAAGGCGTGATAGCCGCCTGGGGTGAAGGTGGTGGCGAAATCCTCATCTTCGGAAAAAGTCGCGATGAGGGGGTTCAGGTTGTCGAGTGCGGTGCTGGCCGCGCAGATGATCCCTGTGCCGCGCGGGCCGAACATCCACTTGTGCGTGCCGGCAATGAAGTAGTCGCAGTTGAGCTCGGCAAAGTGCATGTCCTCTACACCAAAGCCATGCACGCCGTCGACGACGTACAGGATGCGCTCATGCTCGGCGCGGTCCCGGTTGGCCTCGCGCACCAGTTCGCCGATGGCGCCCACCGGCAGCTTCACGCCACTGCCCGAATGCACCCAGGTCATGCCCAGCACGCGGGTCTTGGGGTTGATGGCCGCCTTGATGGTGCTCAGCACCTGGTCGGTGGACAGGTTCCACGGCTCGTCGAACAGGCGCAGCCGGCGTACCGGGGTGCCATCGCGGGCGGTGCGAAAGTCCAACGTGTGGCGCGCTGCCGAGTGCTCGTGCACCGTCGTCAGGATCTCTTGCCCGGGTGCTATCTTGAGCCCGCCGTAGATCAGGCCCAACCCCTCTGTCGTGCTGCCGGTCAGGGCAATTTGCCGTGGGGCGACTTGCAGGTAACGGGCCGCCGCTTCGCGGACCTGCGCTTCGTGCTTCCATTCCGACTGGCTATCCCAGTCCACCAGCCGGGCCGGGTGCCGATCGAATTGCGCGCGCAGAGCCTCGATGGCGTCGCGTACCGGTTTTGGGTGCGAGGTGATCAGAAAGTTGGCGAAGTGGGCGTAGGCTGGGTCGAGGTCGAACAAGCTGCGAAAGCCCGCCCAGGCGTCAGAGCCTGCGGCCCGTGTGGGCGCTGCCTGGGCGGCGGGTATCAAATGGCTTGCCAGTGGCAGGCTGGCAGCGAGCAGGCTGGCCTGCTTGAGAAAGGCGCGACGGTCGTTCATCTGAGGGCTCGCATCATCATCGTGAGGGGGTGGCGCCAGGGGCCGCTGCCGCCTGCACCTGCTGCCAGACACGCAGGAAATTGCCGCCCCACAGCTTGCTGATGTCAGCTTCGGAGTAACCCCGTGTAATCAGTTCGGCCGTGACGTTGCGGGCCTCGCTGGCGTCCTGCCAGCCGTCAATGCCACCGCCTTCGTTGAAGTCCGAACTCAGGCCTACATGGTCGATGCCGACCTTGCGCACCGCGTAGTCGATGGCGTCGCCGTAGTCCTTGAGCGTGGCTGGCGGTTCTTCGTCGAGAATGGCGTACAACGCATTGGCGTACTGGCCCACTTTCTGTTCCGGCCAGCCCGCGATAACGGGGTCGCCCGGCATGAGGGCGTAGTTCAGGTCAGCCAGGGGCGGCAGGGCATAGTCGCTGCGCAGCGCGTTGAGGCGCTCCTGGGTTTTGTTGCTCAAGGGCTTGAGGTAGGTGGAGAAGGCGACGATCTGGATGACACCGCCGCTGTCCTTGATCAGTTGCATTTCCTTGTCCGACAGGTTGCGGCGGATGTCGACCATCGCCCGGGGCGCCGAATGCGACGCCACCACCGGTGCCCGGCTGAGCGCCACGACCTGGGCCAGGGCCTGGCTGGACATCTGCGACACGTCGATGATCACCCCCAGATCGTTCAGGCGCTGTACTGCCTGCTTGCCGATGGATGACAGGCCTTCGAGTGCATCGACGGTGTCATTGAAAAAGGGCAGCGGGCGCGAGGAGTCGGCCCAGCTGTTGTTGCCTACGTAGCTGAAGCCGAACAGGCGCACGCCGCGCGCAGCCCAACGGTCCAGCTGGTCCAGGTCGTCGCCCAGTGCGTAGGCATTGAGCATGCTGAGCAACACCGCAAACTTGCCTTCGCCGTGCAACCTGCGCATGTCCTGCGGGGTATAGGCAACGCCCACCCGTTCGGGGAAGTCGCGGACCATGCCCATGATGGCGTTGTAGCGCACCTCTTGCGTGTGGCGGGCGGCCTCGACGAAGCCGGGGGTAGGGCGGTGTGGGCCATCGTCGCCGGTCCAGGATTCGGGCCAGGCGAAAATGGTCAGGGCAGCGGCAGACAGGCGCCCGCGCGCAGCTTTGTTCAGGTCGAAGCGACCAGCACCGTCTTGGTCGGCTTCGCTGCCTTCGGTGCCGAAGGTCAGCGGCAGTGTGATGTGGCTGTCGAACGAAAGCAGGCGTTCCTGCAGGTCATTGGCCTGGCGCATGACGTCCCTGGGGTAGCCTGACGGCGTGTCGAGATAGTCCCAGGCCGCCCACCCGGCACCGGCGGTCACGGCCGCGGCCAGGCTGATATACAAGGCTTTTTTCCAGCGTGGTGTCGTCATCTTGGTCTCAGTAGGTTCACCGTCGAGGGATGGGCTTGGATGCCGCCGCTACCTGGAGGGAACGAGCTGCGATAGCGGAAATTTAAGCGCCCGCCCGTTGACTGAAGACAGGTGCCAGGGCGCACTGCAGCGCTAAATTTCGCCCGCCGAGCCACGTCCTAGCCTTGGATGGGCCGTGCTCCATGGCCGAAGTGAAAGCACAGGTAGGGCAATGACGATTTCTCGACGCGGGTTCATCGCCGGTGTGGCATTGACGGGTATGGCAGTGCCAGGCGCGCGGTACCTGCAGCGGCGGCGAGCCAGTGAAGAGCAATACCCTGAGACCCCCGGCGAGGCGGTGGTGGAACTTGCCGATACGCCTGTCAGGCAGCTGGGCGACACCTTGCGCGGTATCTGGCGCTGGACACCTCAAGGCTGCGAGGCCGGGCTCGCCGGTATGCCGTCAGGGGAGCTTGAGCTTTTCCTGGATGTGGCCTCGAGCGGGCGGGGGTTGCGCGGCTACCTCGACACCCCTGAACGTTTGCGCAGCACCCTGGAGCCACGCTATCGGGTGGTGGCTGACTTGTTGCTCGACCGACCAGGGACACTGCGCTGGCGGCTGTTGGCCACAGACGCCAACCCCCTGGGGGCACGCTACGAGTGCCAGGTTGTGCTTGACGAGGTCTGGGGGGCGTACGGCAACGCAGGGCCTGCGACCTTGAGCGGGCACGTGGCGGCGCTTGAGCGGCCACTGGCGCTGCCCGTGCAGGACAACCGTTTCCTGGCGCTGAAAAGAACGTTCCCCGAAGCGCGGGAGCGCACGCCATTGTCGGCGCCGTTGCTGGCGAAGCTGATCGCGCCGGAACACCGGCTGTTTCACCAGCTCTGGCATGCGTCGCGGGACAAGTGGCACAAGCTCGATGACGAAAAGCGCGGTGCGTTGCGCGGGCTTGGCTGGCAGCCAGGGCCGAGGGCGCGCGAGCGTGATGCACGGGGCCGGCACAAGGACCGCAACGGCTCCGGCGAGGACTTTCTGTTCATGCATCGGCACATGCTGGGCAACGCCAGGGCCATTGAGCCGTTACCGTCGTGGCCGCGTTTTCCTTTGCCCCAGCCAGCGCTCGAGCGCGACCGCGTAGGGTTCGCAGCCTACTTCGACAACCATGACGGCAACGCCTTGCCGCCGACATGGCTGGCCGATGATGACGAGGAGTACACCCAGTGGGTGCGTGACATCAAGAGCCCGGACACGTTCTACGGCAACTTCCAGGTCTGGGAGTCGCGCTACAGCGATCCGCATTACCTCAGTACCTTGACCTTGGGGCAGTTTGGCTCAGAGCTGGAGCTGGGCTTGCATGACTGGCTGCACATGCGCTGGGCCTCGGTGCCGCGCGATCCGGCCAACGGCATGCCGGTGCCGATGGCGCGCACGCCCGACGACTATGCCCAACGCTGGTATGGCGCCGAGAACGATTTTCTCGGCGACCCTTTTTCATCCCATGTGAACCCGGTGTTCTGGCGCTTTCATGGCTGGATCGACGACCGCATCGAGGACTGGTTCCAGGCCCATGAACGGCTTCATCCTGGTGAAGTGTGGCGCCTGGACGTCAACGGCGTGCCCTGGTTCGCACCGGGGCGATGGGTGGAAGTTGCCGACCCCTGGCTGGGGCCTGATACCCATGGATGCTCCACAGCGCCTGGGCTGCGCCCAGGGCGGAGTGTGGAGATGGACCCGGAGACCATGAAGCTGGCCCTGCGCATCATCTATGCCGAGGATGATCGTTTCGCCGCGTTACGGCCCAAGGTGCCGCAGCGGCCATGGTATGCCCGGCATCTCAAGGTGACGCGGCCATTGCGGTGAGGGTTCATGGAGATTCATGCCGCGATAGGCCGCGCAGCGGCCTGGGCGACCCTGGCGTTTTTCCAGCCCAGCGTTGCGCCTAAGGGGCATCACCGCCCACCTGCCACCCACCACCGAGCGCCTTGTAAAGCGCCACGCTCGCTTGCAAGCGGGCCAGGCGAAGCGTTGCCTGCTGATCCTGGGCTACATACAGCGTGCGCTGGGTTTCCAGCACGGTCAGTACGGTCTCGGCGCCTGCGCCATAGCGCTGTTCGGCCAGGTCAAAGGCCAGTTGAGCTTGTCGCACTTCTTCGTCCTGCCAGTGGCGTTGGCGGTCGACTCCGTCCAGGGCATTGAGCGCCTTCTCCACATCGCTCAGGCCAGCGAGAATGCTGCTGCGATACTGCTCCAGCAGTTCGGCCTGCTCGGCCTCGGCCAGATCGCGGGAAGCCCTGAGCCTGCCGTTGTCGAAAATCGGCGCAAGCAGACCAGAGGTCAGGGTGTAATAGGGGCTTTCCAGCGTCTGGGCGAAGGTGCGCGCGCCGCTGCCCAGGGTGGCGCCAAGGGTTACCTTGGGCAGCATGGCCGCCCGGGCCACCTGCACGTTGGCGTTGGCCGCTGCCAGGCGGGCCTCGGCGGCGGCGATATCGGGGCGACGGGTCAGCAGGTCGCTGGGCAGGCCGCTGTCAACCGTCGGCCAGGCCACGCTGGCGAACGGCTGGCGGCTGGTCGGCAGTTGCTGTACTGGGTCGCCGAGCAATGTTGCAAGGGTGATGCGGGTGTCTTGCACGCGTTGCGCCATCAGGGGGACCTGACGCTCCTGGGCCGCGACCAGGCTGCGCTGCTGGGCAAGCTCCAGGCGTGTTGCCGAGCCTGCGCGCTGGCGTGCCTGGACCAGGCGCAAAATGCCCCGTGCATTGTCCAGGTTCAGTTGGGCGATGCGCAGTTGTTCGGCTAAGGCCAGGCCCTGCAGATACGTGTCGGCGATGTCGCTGAGCAGGGTCAACTGCACCGTCTGCCGGTCGAAGCGGCTGGCTTGCAATGTGCGCAGGGCGTTGTCGCGGCTAGCCCGCAGGCCGCCCCAGAAATCGATTTCATAGCTGGCACTGAGCTGGGTATCGAACGCGGTACTGGTGCGCTCGCTACGGGTGACATCGAGGTCGTTATAACCCTCACCCTTGAGCAGCCGCTGGCGGCTGGCATCCACGCCCAGCTCGACCGCTGGCAGCAGGGGTGCGTTGGCGATGGCGGCTCGCGCTCTGGCCTGCCGGATGCGTGCGGTGGCGGCCGCCAGATCGTGGCTGTTAAGCAGGGCGCGTTGCACCAGGCTGTCCAGCTCGGGGCTGTTGAAGGACTGCCACCACTGACGCGCCGGTCGGTCGGCCTCACCGAAAGCGTGTGTCGGGCCCTGCCAGGTACGCGGCATATCGACCGCTGCCTGGGGCAGGGTGGGTGGGCTGCACCCGGCGAACGCCAGGCAAAGGGTCAACAGGCTGATGCGGCTTGGCAAGGGCATGGCTTATTCGCTGGTAAGGGCTTTGACCGGGTCGAGTCGGGCGGCTTTGCGTGCGGGCATGAAGCCGAACACGATGCCGGTGATCACAGCGCAGGTAAAAGCGCCAAGCATGGCTGGCAGCGCGAAGGCCACCGCGATATCGGCCAGCATCAAGCCGGCGCCGACGACCAAGGCCAGGACGATGCCACTGAGCCCGCCCACCATCGAGAGCATGACCGCCTCACTGAGGAACTGGCGCATGATGTCGCGCTGGCGGGCTCCGGTGGCCATGCGGATACCAATTTCGCGGGTACGCTCGCGCACGGTCATCAGCATGATGTTCATCACCCCAATGCCGCCCACCAGTAGCGAGATGGCCGCGATGGCGCCTAGCATCAGCGATAGGCTGCTCTGGGTGCGTGCCTCGGCCTGGATCAACGCCGCATCGTTGGTCAGTTCGAAATCGTGGCGGCCCTGGTGGCGTTGGCGCAACAGGTGATCGATGGCCGCCTCGGTCGCGTTGACCTGGGTCGAATCGCGCGCCGCAATGGTGATGTAGTCGGGGTCGCGATGACCGAACAGGCGGATGGCGGCGGCCGAGTACGGCACCACGATACGCCCGTCGCTGTCCTGGTCGCCGGAGCTGGCGCCTTTTCCCGCCAGTATG
The DNA here is from genome assembly GCF_002425525.1 of Pseudomonas sp. UBA5568. Taxonomy (NCBI): domain Bacteria; kingdom Pseudomonadati; phylum Pseudomonadota; class Gammaproteobacteria; order Pseudomonadales; family Pseudomonadaceae; genus Pseudomonas; species Pseudomonas sp. UBA5568. The sequence continues at coordinate 20,312 of NZ_DIMK01000066.1, forward strand.
CCGATCACCTGGAATGGCACGTTGCCGATCAGCAGGTATTGACCGATCGGGTTGGCATGGTCGCCCAGCATCTTTTCCCGCACTTTCTGGCCAATCACGGCGACCGCCGCCGCGGCGGCTTCGTCGGCCTGGCTGAAGAATGAGCCTTCCACCACGGGCCAGTTGAAAATGTCCTCGAACCAAGTGTTGTTGCCGCCCACGTAAAACATCTGGCTGGTGTTGTTCTGGCGCACCATGAGCTTTTCCCCGATCACGGGCATGACGTGCTTGACCTGCGGCAATTCGCCGATGGCCGCGACATCGTCCAGGGTGACGGTGCCTGCCGGCTCGCCGAGTGTCGCCGGCTTGCCGTTGAGATAAAGGATGTTCGAGCCGAACGCGGCCATCTGCGCCATCACCTGGCGCTTGCTGCCTTCGCCCACGGCCAGCATGACCACAACCGAGGCTACCCCGATGACGATACCCAGCAAGGTGAGCGCCGTGCGAAAGCGATTGATCCACATGATGCGCCAGGCTGCCTGGAGTGCTTCGACCAGCTCGCCTTTCCAGGCGCCGCGCAACTGCGCCCCCTGGTCCAGGCGCTGACGCAGATCATCGGCCTGCAGGCCTGGGTGGCGGGCTGTGCCGTCGCGCTCATCGGCCGAGTCGCTGATCATGAGGCCGTCGCGGATCTCGATGACCCGGTGCGCGCGGGCCGCGACATCTCGGTCGTGGGTGATCAGGATGATCACATGACCTTGGCTGGCCAATTCGTCCAGCAACGCCATGACTTCCTTGCCGCTGTGGCTGTCCAGGGCGCCGGTAGGCTCGTCGGCGAGGATGATGTGGCCACCGTTCATCAAGGCGCGGGCAATCGACACCCGCTGCTGCTGACCGCCCGACAGTTGATGCGGGCGGTTGGCGGTGCGGCTTGCCAAGCCTAGCCGCTCCAGCAGGGCCGCGGCGCGGGCGTGGCGCTCCTGGGCCGGGATGCCGGCATAGATGGCCGGCATCTCTACGTTTTCCAGCGCAGAGCCGGAGGGGATCAGGTGATAGCCTTGAAAGACGAATCCGAACGCCTCACGGCGCAGCCAAGCCAGCTCATCGTTGCCCAGCTCGGCCACGTCCATCCCCGCGAAGTGATAGCTGCCGCTGGTGGGGCGGTCCAGGCAACCGAGGATGTTCATCAGGGTCGATTTTCCGGAGCCCGAAGCGCCTACGATCGCAACGAACTCACCGGGATGAATGCGCAGGCTGATACCCCGCAGCACGTCCACCTTGGGGGTGCCGAAGCCGCCGTAAGCCTTGCAGATGTCGCGCAGTTCGATCAGGGGCGTGGTCATTCAGCCTCCACTGCCTTGGCCGATCAGCAACCGCTCACCTTCGCCCAGGCCATCGAGCACCTGCACACGCAGGCGATCGCTCAGCCCTGTTCGTACCTGACGCGGTCGCACCTGGCCATCGGGGGCGAGCACCTGTGCCATGTGCACGCCATCCTGTTCGTCCAGCGCAGCCAGGGGTACGGTCAGTACACCGCTGGCCTGCCCGGCGACGAAGAACACTTGCGTGGTCATTTCGGCCATCAGCGCACCGTCAGGGTTCTCCACATCCAGCAAGACGGTGTACTGCACCACCTGAGTACCGGTGGCGCCATTGGTCGCGCTCGCCGGGCTGCCGCCACCGCTGCTGGTTTGCTCCAGCGGTTTGGGTGGAATCGGCAGGATCTGCCTGACGCGGCTGCTCCAGCGGCGCTTGCCGCCGGCCAGTGTCGTGAAATAGGCCGTCATGCCGGGCTTGACCTTGCCGATATCGGCCTCCGACACCTGCGCCCACACCGTCATCGGCGAGAGCTTGGCGATGCGCAGAATCAATGGGGTTTGTTGCTGGGCATTGAGGGTCTGGCCTTCACGGGCATCCACCGCCACCACGGTGCCATCCATCGGGGCGTAGATACGGGTATAGCCCAACTCGGCTTCGTCACTGCGCAGGCTCGCCTGGGCCTGGCGGATTTGCGCTTGGTACATGTCGATACGCGCCTGGGTGACGCTGAGCTGCGCATCGGCCGCCTGCACATCCTCTTCGCGGGTGGCGCCGGCATCGGCCAGGCTGCGCTGGCGGGCGAGCTGCTGCCTGGCCAGTTTGAACTGGGCGCGCTGCTCGGCGAGCTGCGCCTTGAGGTTGTCGATGGAGAAGCGCCCGGCATCCACGCGCGCCTGCTGTGTGGACGGGTCAATCTCCACCAGCAGTTGTCCCTTGCGCACGGTATCGCCGGCTTCGACATGGAGCGTGCGAATCTGCCCGGACGCTTGTGCGCCAACATCCACATAGCGCCTGGGTTGCAGCGTGCCCAGCGCGGTGACGCTGCTTTCGATGTCTGCACGCGTCACGCTGACGGTGTTGGTCGGTACCGCGCCCAAGGGTAGGGTACGCCAGGCCAGAAGACTGCCCAGGCTCAGCAGGGCTAAGCCGCCCAGAAGCAGGCGGTGGCGAATAGCGGGTGCACGTCTCATGGGGACTTCCAGCCGAATTGGGCCTGAACGCAGGCGGTGCCTGTGCGCAGGCAGGTCCCCGTTAAACGAAGGTCATGGCGGCTAATTTAGGTTTGCCAGGCGACCGACGTCGGTTGCTGCGGGTAATGATAATTTGTAAGATTCCAATTTGATATCACCTGCGCCCGTCTGGGCTGCGCGGGGCCGTCATCGGGCGATTCAGGGTGCCGCCGTGGAACACTATTATCGCGAGTTGGTCAATTTCCTGAGCGCACGCCTCGGTAGCCGCCAGGCTGCCGAGGATGTGGCCCATGACGCCTACGTCCGGGTGCTGGAGCGTGTCGATGCGCAAGTGATCGAGCACCCCCGCGCGTTTCTTTATCGCACTGCGCTCAACCTGGTGGTGGATCGACACCGGCGTCACTTGATTCGCCAGACCGAACCGCTGGAAGTGCTCGATGAGGGTATTCAGTGGCAGCACACGCTCTGGTCCCAGGACATGCACCACGCCCAGCGCCTGGACCTGCTCAAGCGTGCCTTGGACGAACTGCCCAAGCCATGCCGTGACAGCTTTCTGCTGCGCAAGCTCGAAGGCTTGTCCCATCCGCAGATTGCCGAACGCCTGGGCTTGTCGCGCAGCCTGGTGGAAAAGCACATCGTCAATGCCATGAAGCACTGCCGGCAACGCATGCGCCAGTGGGAGTCCTGACGGCACGCCGCGCAAACTGCACATTCTGTCGGGCCACCGCTTGCTTTCCGAGGGTTTCCCGGCTTGTATCTAGGGGTATCAATGCTGGACTTGGCCAGGGCTTGACGGGCTCGACCAAGTCTTGGCGGCCCCTCCACTGTCCAGGTTCGACCATGGCCAACAAGTCCTTGCGTATCCTGATTGCCGATGCTCACCCGCACCAACGCCTGCAACTGGAGCGTATGCTCAATGGCCTGGGGTATTACCGTATTGCCCCCGTCGACAGTTTCGAGGAGCTACAGCGGCTGGTGCTGGGTGCCCTCCAGCCCTTCCACCTGCTGTTGGGCAATATCGAGTTGGCCAGCCACGCAGGCGTGGACCTGGCCCGGTTTTGCCGGGTCAGCACGCAGATCCAGCATGCCCTGCTTTACCATTGCGCCCAACTGAAGGTGCCTGCGGTACCCCAGGCCGAGCGCCAGGCGGTCAGCCTGAGCCTGCCGCACGTGCCCGACGATGCCGCCCTGGCGTCCTTTATGTCGATCGTCGACGCACCCATGGTGGTGGGCACCCTACGGATGCCGGACGGGTTGCGCAGGGGAGGCCCCAGAGCACCCGGCAACTTGGCCCAGACGGTCTTTCATCGCTGATCCAGGCAGGGTAGGGGCAATCGGGTCGCTATTTGCTATCCTCCGGCCTTTGACCATTGCTGCGAAACCTGCCATGACTGCCACCGATACCGCTCGTCCACCCCGGTTCACCCGCCGTGACCACCGGACGCTGGGCCTGGCTGCGCTGGGCGGCGCGCTGGAAATCTACGATTTCATCATCTTCGTCTTCTTCGCCCTCACCCTCAGCCAGCTGTTCTTCCCGCCTGAGATGCCTCAATGGCTACGGCTGCTGCAAAGCTTCGGCATCTTCGTCACCGGTTACCTGGCCCGACCACTGGGTGGCATCCTGATGGCGCATTTCGCTGATCACCTGGGCCGCAAGCGCGTATTCAGCCTGAGCATTTTGATGATGGCGCTGCCGTGCCTGCTCATCGGCGTCATGCCGACGTATGCCGACATTGGGTACGCGGCGCCGTTGTTGTTGCTGGCGCTACGCATCCTGCAAGGGGCCGCGGTCGGTGGTGAAGTGCCCAGTGCCTGGACCTTCGTTGCCGAACATGCGCCGCCCGGGCGACGCGGCTATGCCTTGGGCTTTCTGCAGGCCGGGCTCACGTTCGGCTATCTGCTGGGCGCACTGACGGCAACCTTGCTGGCCCATGTGTTCTCGCCCGAGGAAATACTCAGCTACGCCTGGCGTTATCCGTTCCTGCTGGGGGGCGTGTTCGGGGTCATCGGCGTGTGGTTGCGCCGCTGGCTGAGTGAAACACCGGTTTTCCTGGCGTTGCGTAGTCAACAGGCGCCGGTGAAGTTTCCTTTGCGACAGGTGCTTGGCGAACATAAACGCGCTTTGGCACCCGCGGCGCTGCTGACCTGCGTGCTGACCTCGGCGGTGGTGGTGCTGGTGGTGATCACCCCGACGGTCATGCAGCAGCGCTTTGGCATGAGCGCGGGAGATACCTTTGCCCTGAGCAGCGTGGGCATCGTGTTTCTGAACCTGGGCTGTGTGCTTGCCGGGTTGCTGGTCGACCGCGTGGGCGCGTGGCGGGCGCTGCTGTTGTACAGCGTGCTGCTACCCCTCGGGGTCGGCGTGCTCTATGCCAGCCTGATCGGGCACTGGGGCATGACCTGGGTGGCCTATGCCCTGGCGGGCTTGTCGTGCGGTGTGGTGGGCGTGGTGCCATCGGTCATGGTCGGGCTGTTCCCTGCGCAGATTCGCGTATCGGGCATTTCGTTCACCTACAACGTGGCCTATGCGCTGTGGGCCAGTATCACGCCCTTGGCGCTTATCGCACTGATGCCATGGAGCCCTTGGGTGTGTGTCGGGTTCTGTCTGGTGATGGGCGGGGTAGGGGTAATGACCTCGGTGTACTTCGGGCGACGAGAGCCCATGGCGGCGGGTGAAGCGGGGCTTGAGCTCCCGCGCACGGCCTGACACTCACAATCACACCGTTTCGGAGCACACCCTGCAAAAAAGCCCCCGGTTCTTTCGAACCGGGGGCTTTTTGTATCGTGCAGAGCGAGGTGACTACATGTTCGGGTAGTTGGGCCCGCCAGCGCCTTCAGGCGTGACCCAAGTGATGTTCTGGGCCGGGTCCTTGATGTCGCACGTCTTGCAGTGCACGCAGTTCTGCGCGTTGATCTGGAAGCGCTTGCTGCCATCTTCCTGGGTGACCACTTCGTAGACGCCTGCCGGGCAATAGCGCTGGGCAGGTTCGTCATAAAGCGGCAGGTTGCTGGCGATCGGAATGCTCGGGTCGGCCAGCTTCAGGTGGCAGGGTTGCTCTTCTTCATGGTTGGTGCTGGACAGGAAGACCGAGCTGAGCTTGTCGAAGCTGAGCTTGCCGTCGGGCTTGGGGTACTCGATCTTTTGCGAGTCCGCGGCCAGCTTCAGGCAGGCATAGTCGGGCTTGGTGTCGCGCAGCGTGAAGGGCAGCTTGCCGGCGAACCAGTTCTGGTCGATGTAGTTGAACGCAGCACCGAGCAACGGGCCGAACTTGTGCATGGCCGGGCCGAAGTTGCGGCTGGCGAACAGCTCCTCATGCAGCCAGCTGGCCTTGAAGGCACTGACATAGCTGTCGAGCTGGTCACCGCCCTCACTGCCGGCGATCAGGGCGTCAGCGACGGCCTCTGCGGCGAGCATGCCCGACTTCATGGCCGTATGGCTGCCCTTGATCTTGGCCACGTTCATGGTACCCAGGTCGCAACCGATCAGGGCGCCACCCTTGAACACCATCTTGGGCAGCGAGTTGATGCCGCCCTTGGCCAGGGCGCGGGCACCGTAGCTGATGCGTTTGCCGCCTTCGAGGTACTGGCTGATCACCGGGTGGTGTTTCAGGCGCTGGAACTCGTCGAAGGGCGACAGGTAGGGGTTGGCGTAGGACAGGTCGACGATCAGCCCGACCACCACCTGGTTGTTCTCCAGGTGGTAAAGGAACGAGCCACCGGTGTTGTCTTTGGCCATGACGTCCAGCGGCCAGCCGGCGGTGTGCACCACCAAGCCTTGCTGGTGCTTGGCTGGGTCGATTTCCCACAGCTCCTTGAGCCCGATGCCGTAGTGCTGTACGTCCGAATCGCTATCAAGCTTGAAGCGCTTGATCAGTTGCTTGCCGATATGGCCACGGCAGCCTTCGGCGAACAAGGTGTATTTGGCGCGCAGTTCCATGCCCGGCGTGTACAAACCGTCCTTGGGCTGGCCTTCGCGATCGACACCCAAGTCGCCTGTGACGATGCCGCGTACGACGCCGTCCTCGTCGAACAGCGCTTCCTGGGCTGCGAAGCCTGGGTAGATCTCGACACCCAGGTTCTCGGCCTGCTGGGCCAGCCAGCGGCACAGGTTGCCCAGCGAGATGATGTAGTTGCCCTGGTTGTGCATGGTCTTGGGCACGAACAGGTCAGGCACCTTGGTGGCGCTTCCGGCATCCTTGAGCACGTAGATGTCGTCACGCTTGACCTCGGTGTTCAGCGGCGCGCCCAGCGCCTTCCAGTCCGGGAACAGCTCGTTCAGGGCGCGTGGCTCGAACACGGCGCCGGAGAGAATATGGGCACCGACTTCGGAGCCTTTTTCCACCACGCAGACGCTGATTTCGCTACCGGCTTCGGCGGCCTTCTGCTTCAGGCGGCAGGCGGCGGACAGACCCGCCGGGCCGGCGCCGACGATGACCACGTCGAATTCCATGTATTCGCGTTCCACAGGTTCTCTCCTACTCATCAAGGCTCATAGCTGTTGCTTTGTCTTATGGGTGCGTGGGCATTCGCAGCGGTGGCGAGGCCACCAGGTTGTAGCTGGGCAAATGACGAACTACACCGTTTTGTCTTGGACGCGCATTATATCTACACCACTTGACCGGTCCAATACAAACGTTTGTTTGAATTTGCCGCAGCCCAGTAAAATCAAAGGTACGCGGCTGGAAGGTGACCGATTTGCCGTATTGACCGGATGGGGTGATACGGTCAAGATACGAGCGGTTTTACGTTCGCCGTAGGCATGCAGCCGGGCGCAGGTACACCTCTAAAGACCAGGTGTGGAGCAGGGTTTTCAAGCGTTCAAGCGGTTTGTAGTGAAGTCTACACGCCACGACAGCAAATGGCCCGCGTGCATTTTTGCCCCAGGCATGTGCACAGGACTGATGGGTCGGGGCGCGCTTGGTTGCGGTCACCATGAAAACTTCGTCTGCGGCTCGTTTCCAGAGGTGCCCTTGTACCCACGCGTATCGCAGGGCCTAGTCCCAGGCGACTATCTATTCACCGGAGAGTAACGAGGAATCCATGAAGGTTCTTGTAGCTGTCAAACGAGTGGTCGACTACAACGTCAAGGTTCGCGTCAAGGCGGACAACTCCGGCGTCGACCTTGCTAACGTCAAGATGTCCATGAACCCCTTCTGCGAAATTGCCGTGGAAGAGGCCGTTCGCCTGAAGGAAAAAGGCGTTGCGACCGAGATCGTGGTCGTATCCGTCGGCCCGACTACCGCCCAGGAGCAGTTGCGTACCGCCCTGGCGCTGGGTGCCGACCGCGCCATCCTGGTCGAAGCAGCCGACGAGCTGAACTCCCTGGCAGTGGCCAAGGCGCTCAAGGCCGTGGTCGACAAGGAGCAGCCGCAGCTGGTCATTCTCGGCAAGCAGGCCATCGACAGTGACAACAACCAGACCGGCCAGATGCTCGCCGCACTGACCGGTTACGCCCAGGGCACCTTCGCGTCCAAGGTCGAAGTCGCTGGCGACAAGCTCAACGTCACCCGTGAAATCGACGGCGGCCTGCAAACCGTCGCGCTCAACCTGCCGGCCATCGTCACCACCGACCTGCGCCTGAACGAGCCGCGCTACGCGTCGTTGCCCAACATCATGAAGGCCAAGAAGAAGCCGCTCGAGACCCTGACGCCAGATGCGCTGGGCGTTTCCCTGGTCTCTACCAACAAGACCCTGAAAGTCGAAGCACCCGCTGCCCGTGGCGCTGGCATCAAGGTCAAATCGGTGGCCGAACTGGTCGAGAAGCTGAAGAACGAAGCGAAGGTAATCTAAATGACTATCCTGGTTGTCGCTGAATACGAGAACGGTGCCGTAGCACCGTCCACCCTCAATACCGTTGCTGCCGCCGCCAAGATCGGTGGTGACGTGCACGTACTGGTCGCCGGTCAGAACGTAGGCGCCATTGGCGAATCCGCCGCCAAGATCGCTGGCGTGGCCAAGGTGCTGGTCGCCGATAATGCCGCCTACGCCCATGCGCTGCCCGAAAACGTTGCGCCGTTGATCGTCGAGCTTGCCCAGGGCTACAGCCACGTGCTGGCCCCGGCCACTACCAATGGCAAGAACACCCTGCCGCGCGTTGCAGCGCTGCTGGACGTCGATCAGATCTCCGAAATCATCTCGGTCGAATCTGCCGACACCTTCAAGCGCCCGATCTACGCGGGTAACGCCATCGCTACCGTGCAATCGAGCGCCAGCGTGAAGGTCATCACCGTGCGCACCACCGGCTTCGATGCCGTGGCCGCCGAAGGTGGCACCGCCGCTGTCGAGGCGGTGGGTGCTGCCCACGATGCTGGCATTTCGGCGTTCGTTTCCGAAGAGCTGGCCAAGTCCGATCGTCCTGAGCTGACCGCTGCCAAAATCGTCGTTTCCGGCGGTCGCGGCATGGGTAACGGCGATAACTTCAGCCACCTGTATAGCTTGGCCGACAAGCTTGGCGCCGCTGTTGGCGCATCCCGTGCGGCCGTCGATGCGGGCTTTGTGCCCAACGACATGCAGGTCGGCCAGACCGGCAAGATCGTCGCTCCGCAGTTGTACATCGCCGTGGGTATCTCGGGCGCCATCCAGCACCTGGCCGGGATGAAGGATTCCAAGGTGATCGTGGCGATCAACAAGGACGAAGAGGCACCGATTTTCCAGGTGGCCGACTACGGCCTGGTTGCCGACCTGTTCGAAGCCGTGCCGGAGCTGGAAAAGCTGGTCTGATCCGCTGGCTTCACTTATAAAGAACCCGGCCCTCTCGTTGAGGGCCGGGTTTTTTTATGGTCGAGGAGTGTGGGATGAGGTTGCGTGCAATGGGCAGGGTGCTGGCCTGCATGACAGTTCTGGTATCGCCGCTGGCGATGGCGGCAGGCAAGTGCGAACGCCTGGTGGCCACCGGCAGCCCCGACGCGCCGCCTTACTCGTGGCAGGACCCCAAAGACCCCAAGCACTTGATTGGCGCCAACGTCGACCTGCTACGCCACGTGGCGAGCGAGCTGGGAATCAAGGTGGAAGTGCTCAACGCGGGTAGGCGCGACCAGGCCCTTGAGGAAGTGCACAGCGGTCGCATGGACCTGCTGCTCGATGCGCCGCTGCAAGTGGAGCAATTGACGTCACTGGACTACATCCACCCGCCGCTGCAGCTCAACGAGTACCTGGTATGGACGCGGCACGATGCCGAGTTGACCTTCGATGGCCCAGCTGACCTTGCGCGTTATCGGGGCAGTCTGTCGGAACGGGCGCGGTTGACCCCTGCCTTTACCGCGTTCGCCAAAGACCAGTTGAAACCGGTGATGGCGCAGAACCTGACCCAGGCCTTTCAAAAGTTGGTACTCGGCCAGGTGGACTATGTGCTGGCCGGTCGCTATTCGGGCATGGCCATGGTCCAGAGCCTGGGCATGAACGATGCCCTGATTGCCCGCGGCCTACCCGTGGACCGACCTGGGCTGTACTTGGCGCTGTCCCATGACTCGGCGTGCAATGACAGTTGGCTGCGTGGGCATTTGGCGAAAAAGCTGACAGAATTGCCCATCTCCGGTACGTCCGATGCTGTGCTGCAGGCCAATCTCGAGCGCTGGAAGGCCCAATTGCAGGTGCAGGGCGACGCCCCCAAACACTAGGAAGATCGCGTGAAAACCCAACCTTTGATCCTTGCCATGGCCATGTTTGCCCTGGCTGGCTGCGCCAATGACCCTGCCCCGGATGAGCAGATGCGCCTTTCCGAGCAGGCCCTGGAACAAGCGAAAGCGGTTGGTGCTACCGACCAGGTCGAAGCGTTCAAGCTGGCCGAAGACAAACTGGGACGTGCTCGTACAAACATGCTCACACAAGACTTTCGCGACGCTCGCATGCGCGCCGAACAGGCTGAGCTCGATGCTCGGCTGGCCGAGGCCCAGGTGTTGAACCAAAAGAGTGATGAGCAGTTGCAATTGCTGCAATCGAGGATCAAGCGCTTGCGCAAGCAGCTGGAGGTGCAGCCATGATGGCGCGTGGTTCTATCACGGCACTGACAGTGCTGGCCCTTGCAGCAGGCCTGACCGGTTGCGCCAGCCAGCGCAGCACGGCCGCGCTGGATCAAGCCGCTGCCAGCTTCCAGAAGGTCAAGGATGACTCGGATGTGCTGCGCAGCGCGCCGCGTGATGTGATTCGCGCCGGCGAGTCGCTGTCCCGTGCAGAGCGTTTGTCCAGCTACATGGGTACCGGTGCCGATGTACGCCATTACGCCTACCTCAGTCAACGCTACAGCGAAATCGCCAGTGAGCACGCCAAGCTTGCGCTGAATCAGGAGCGCCAGGCCAAGCTCGACCTGGAACGCCAACGGCTGCAACTGGCGCTGCGCGAGGCCAAGCTGGCCAGCGTGCAGCAGCAGGGCAAATGGGTCGAGTCGCAGATCGTCGCCCTGGCGTCTGAGCAGCCCGACCGTGGTCTGGTCATGACGCTGGGTGATGTATTGTTCGATACCGGCAGCGCCGATCTCAAGAACTCGGCCAGCCGGACGGTGCTCAAGCTCGTGCAGTTCCTCCAGCTCAACCCCCGCCGGATAGTGCGCATCGAAGGCTATACCGACAGCACGGGGACGCCCGAAGAGAATCTCAAGCTGTCCCGCGACCGGGCGCAGGCCGTGGCCGATATGCTGGCCGACTTGGGCATCGATGAAAAGCGAATGCAGGTGGAGGGCTACGGTGACCAGTACCCGGTTGAAGTCAACGCCTCGGAGCGGGGCAGGGCGCAAAATCGACGGGTCGAGATCGTGTTTTCCGACGACAAGGGCAAGCTTGCGCCGGCACGCTGACGGCTGATAGCAGGCTCGGGCAGTGGCCCATGCTGGCCGTCGAAACGGGCGGTGCATGGCAGCTGCTGCCTCTGCGCCTGAGTGACTCATGGGCACTCGCCACCTGTTGGGTAGGTTCAAGATCAGCCTACCTGTGCACCGCACGCACGCGGGCGCTGCAAATCGCTTCCAAGCAAGTGTACCGTTGACTATCCTGTCATCTGTCCCAGTACACTTTGCAACTGTTCCGGTATCCTGAGCCGCAGTGAGCGAAACAAGAATAATGAGCCTGTCCGCGCGTCGAGATCCAGCCATGACCAATCTGCTGTTGTACCAGCGTATCGCCCAGCAACTGGCCGAAGACATCCGGCGCGGTGTCTACCAGCCCGGGGAGCGGGTGCCTTCGGTGCGCAAGATGAGTGCCCAGCTCAATGTCAGCCATGCCACCGTCCTGCAAGCGTATGCCAACCTGGAAGACCAGGGGTTGATTCGCGCGCGTCCCCAGTCTGGCTACTATGTGCACCAGACTCCGGCGCTCACGGCGCCCACGCCGGACATCGCGCGCGTGGAGCGTCCCGGTCTGGTGACCCGGGCCAGCATCATCCAGCAGGTACTGACCGAAGCGCGCCGCGATGGCGTATTCGCCTTCGGCGCGGCCGTACCGCACGTCGACTATCTGCCGGTGCGTGCCCTGCACCAGCAACTGGCCAAAGTGACGCGCTTTCACAGCCCGCGTGCTTTCAGCTACATGTTCAGCCCAGGCTTCGAACCTCTGCGTCGGCAGATCGCCATTCGCATGCGCGACGCTGGTGTGCTGGTCGACCCGCAGGAGGTAATCGTCACCCATGGCTGTGTCGATGCCTTGCAAATGTCGCTGCGCGTGCTCACCAAGCCCGGCGACCTGATTGCGGCCGAGTCGCCGACCTACTACGGTCTGTTGCAGCTGGCGGACTTGCTCGGATTGAAAGTGATCGAGATCCCCAGCGACCCCTCGACCGGCATCAGCCTCGAGGCCTTGCAACTGGCCGCCAATCAATGGTCCATCAAGGCATTGGTGTTGACCGCACGGTTGAGCAACCCGCTAGGGGGTACCATTCCCGAAGAGCGGCAAAAGCAGTTGCTGCGCCTGGCATCGGACTACGACATCCAGATCGTCGAAGATGACATCTATGGCGAGTTGATGTTCGAGCAGGGCAAGACCAAGGCCTTGAAGGCCTTCGACCGGCTGGACAGGGTCATCTACTGCTCAAGCTTCTCCAAGACGCTGTCGCCAGGCGTGCGTGTGGGTTGGATGATTGCTGGCCGTTACCAGGACGAGATCCAGCGCTTGCAGACCTTCACCACCCACTCGGCGTGCAGCGTGACCCAGATGGCGGTGGCGGCATACCTGGAAAACGGGGGTTATGATCGCCACCTTCGCTTCATTCGCCAGGAATACCGCAAGAACCTCAGCGCTTATCAGTTGGCCGTGCAGCAGCACTTTCCAGAGGGCACTCAGATGACTCGCCCAACGGGCGGCTTCATTCTCTGGGTGAGCTTGCCTGGCCGGGTCAATACCCAGGAGCTGCACGTGCGAGCGCTCGAACAGGGGATCAGCATCGCGCCGGGGCTGATTTTCAGCAATACCGAACAGTTCAACCACTGTATCCGCCTGAACTGCGGGATTCCATGGAACAAGGAGGCCGAGCGCGCAGTCATCACCTTGGGACTACTGGCACAACAATTGTGCAGGGAGCCTGCCATCCCACTTTTGTGAGGCTTGCCAGGCGGCTGCGGAACAGGGAGCATACGCATTTTCCATGGGGTTCTGTCCATTTGCCATGAACGCACTGCGCCGGTATCTGTTGGTCTTGTGTCTGCTGCCTGTGGCTTTGCCGGGCAGCCCAGCTCAGGCTGCCCAGCCAGCAAGCCAGGCACAGTCCGCTTCAGGTAAAGCGCAAGTCAAGCCGAAGGCACAGCAAAGTGCTCGCAAGGCAGCCAGCAAGCGTGCCAAGTCGACGCACAAAAAGGTCAGCAAGCAAGTGGCCAAGCCGTTGCCGAAAACCAACCTCGACCTGAGCTTGCCCACCGAGCTGGTCGATAACCTGCAGCCGAACGTTGGTGAACCCTCGCCCATCAGGAAGCGCAAACCGTTGCTACCGCCGCTGTTCGTCGAAAAGTCCGAAGCCGACAGCCCGTTTCAACTCAATGGCCGCTTGATCAGCAACGAAATGCAACTGCAGCTTCGCAATGACAGCCGCCGGGATGTCGAAGGCGCCGCCATCGATTTCGAGTACCGTCAGTAGATGGGAGCTGACCGGCCGGTCAGTGGATTTTCATCAGGGCGGCAATTTCAAACGTCTGTTTGAGCGGTTACTATCCGTGTGTGCCGCCCTATCCCGTACTCTGGAGTCCTGATTCACTTGAATGCCATGAAATGCCGCGAAGGCTGCGGCGCCTGTTGCATCGCGCCATCTATTACTTCAGCCATGCCGCTGATGCCCGAGGGCAAGCCGGCAGGTGTGAGGTGCCTGCACCTGACGCCTGCGAATCTGTGCGACCTGTTCGGCAAACCCGAGCGGCCGGCGGTCTGTGGTGGGTTCAAGGCCGATCCCGAGGTGTGCGGTGCTGACAATGAAGAGGCGATCAGGATTCTTGGCTGGTGGGAGCGGGTAACGGCGGCGTGACAGGCTGGATCTTCGACAACAAGGATAAACATGATGAGATCGTTCAAGCGTATAGCGCTGCTGTGTAGCGTCAGTGTTCTGTTTGCACCTGTTGCCTTGGCTGAAAACTGGCAGGTGGCCAAGGACGAGGAGGGCATCAAGGTGTCCCTCAGTGAAGTGCCGGGCTCCAAATACAAGGCGTACCGAGGCGTGACCGTCATCAAGGCGCCGTTGGCCAAAGTCCAGGCGTTGCAGGAGGATGTGGCTGGGGCTTGTGCCTGGATTCACGAGTGCAAGTTGCAGAAACTGCTCAAGCATGAGGGTGATCAGAGCTGGACCTATACCCAGTTCAATACGCCCTGGCCTGTAACGCCGCGCGACTCCGTGCTGCGTGTTACCACGGTCAAGGGTGCCGATGGCAGCCTTACACGTAACCTCGTCGAAGAGCCTGCCTACGTGCCCGAAGAGAAGGGCTTTGTTCGAGTGACTATGGTAGACGGTTTCTGGAAGCTGGTGCCCAAGGGTGACAGCACGGAGGTGACGTACCAAGTGCATACCGAGCCAGGCGGGAGTGTGCCGGCGATGATTGCCAACAAGTTCGTCGTGGAAGCCCCGTTCAATACGCTCAAGGCGCTTCGCGCGCGCGCCGAGAAAAACTGAGGTTTTTCTGCTGCATTGGTGAAGGCCGCCTGACTTTAGAGGCGGTCAGCACAGGACCTACGAAAAAGGCTGCCCTAGGGCAGCCTTTTGGCATTTGACGGTGAACGCTTACTTGCGGTCGGTCAGTGCCACGATATCGCGCTTCGCCTCGCCGGTGTACAGCTGGCGCGGGCGGCCGATCTTGTACGGGCTGGAGAGCATTTCCTTCCAGTGCGAGATCCAGCCGACGGTGCGCGCCAGGGCAAAGATCACGGTGAACATGCTGGTTGGAATGCCGATGGCCTTCAGGATGATGCCCGAGTAGAAGTCGACGTTCGGGTACAGCGAGCGCTCGATGAAGTAAGGATCGGTGAGGGCGATCTCTTCCAGGCGCATGGCCAGCTCGAGCTGTGGATCGTTCTTGATGCCCAGTTCGCGCAGAACTTCGTCGCAGGTCTGCTTCATCACAGTGGCGCGCGGGTCGCGGTTCTTGTAGACGCGATGACCGAAGCCCATGAGCTTGAACGGATCGTTCTTGTCTTTGGCCTTGGCGATGAAGGTGTCGATGTTGGACACATCGCCAATCTCATCGAGCATGGTCAGTACCGCTTCGTTGGCGCCGCCGTGGGCCGGGCCCCAGAGTGCCGCGATGCCGGCAGCGATGCAGGCGAACGGGTTGGCACCCGACGAGCCTGCCAGGCGCACGGTGGAGGTGGAGGCGTTCTGCTCGTGGTCGGCGTGGAGGATGAAGATCCGGTCCATCGCCTTTGCCAGCACCGGGCTGATCGGTTTGATCTCGCACGGGGTGTTGAACATCATGTGCAGGAAGTTTTCCGCATATGACAGGTCGTTGCGCGGGTACATCATGGGCTGGCCCATGGAGTACTTGTACACCATCGCGGCCAGGGTCGGCATCTTGGCGACCAGGCGCACCGCGGAGATTTCGCGGTGTTGCGGGTTATTGATGTCCAGGGAGTCGTGGTAGAAGGCCGACAGGGCGCCGACCACACCGCACATCACCGCCATCGGGTGAGCGTCGCGGCGGAAGCCGTTGAAGAACGTCTTGAGCTGTTCGTGAACCATCGTGTGGTTCTTGACGGTGCTGACGAACTGGGCTTTCTGCTCGGCATTGGGCAGTTCGCCGTTGAGCAGCAGGTAGCAGGTCTCGAGGTAGTCGGACTGCTCGGCCAGTTGCTCGATGGGGTAGCCGCGGTGCAGCAAGATACCCTTGTCGCCGTCGATGTAGGTGATCTTCGACTCGCACGAGGCCGTTGCCATGAAACCAGGGTCGAAGGTGAAGTGACCAGTGGCCCCCAACCCGCGGACGTCGATTACATCAGGACCAACCGTGCCGGTTAAAATGGGCAGCTCGACGGGGGCAGTGCCCTCGATGACCAACTGCGCTTTTTTGTCAGCCATGTGGCCTCCTATTAATGCTTGAAATCATCAGACAGACCCCCCACGCAGGGCCCGCACCACTATAGAGGGATAAATTCAGATGTCAATTTGCCTAAAGGCTTGTTGAATCAGCTGTTCAAGCCTGATTTTTCCCGAAATTCTCGCCCGTTTACGCCTTTTGCTCGTTAAAGGCAATGCGCTATTCGGGCTACCCCCTCACGTTGTCATGAGCAGCCTAACTGTCTATACTCGGCACCCGACCGCCAGGGGCTTGCAAGCCCGACCTGCTGGGGGTCGCCGTTCCCTGGGTGGTGGGTACCTGACCAGTACACTTACCAACAACTTTGCCCTGATTCGCTAGGGGCTCTTCAGTGTGAAAAAAGCCGTGAAAAGCCAACGACCTGTAAACCTAGACCTAAGGACCATCAAGCTTCCTGTCACTGCGTACACGTCCATCCTGCACCGTATCTCCGGCGTCATCCTGTTCATCGGCCTTGCCATCATGCTGTATGCACTGGGCAAGTCGCTGGGTTCCGAGGAAGGTTTCGGTGAAGTGAAGGCGTGTCTGACCAGCCCGCTGGCCAAGTTCGTGACCTGGGGCCTGTTGTCCGCCCTGCTTTATCACCTCGTGGCAGGTGTTCGTCACCTGATCATGGACATGGGTGTCGGCGAGACGCTGGAAGGCGGCAAGCTGGGCTCGAAAATCGTGATCGTCATCTCCGTGGTGCTGATCGTTCTGGTGGGAGTTTGGGTATGGTAACCAACGTCACGAACCTGTCGCGTTCGGGCCTCTATGACTGGATGGCGCAGCGCGTCTCGGCGGTCGTTCTCGCGGCTTACTTCATCTTCCTGATCGGCTACGTGGTCGCCCACCCAGGCATCGACTATGCCCAGTGGCATGCCCTGTTCTCCAACAACGCGATGCGGATCTTCAGTCTGCTGGCCCTCGTTGCCCTCGGCGCTCACGCCTGGGTCGGCATGTGGACCATTGCTACCGACTACCTGACGCCTATGTCGTTCGGCAAGTCGGCAACTGCGATTCGTTTCCTGTTCCAGGCGGTATGCGGCGTTGCGATGTTCGCTTACTTCGTCTGGGGTGTGCAGATTCTCTGGGGTATCTGATCCATGGCTAGCATTCCAACCATTTCCTTCGACGCCATCATCATCGGTGGCGGCGGCGCCGGCATGCGCGCAGCGCTGCAACTGGCCCAGGGCGGTCACAAGACTGCCGTGGTCACCAAGGTCTTCCCGACCCGTTCGCACACCGTGTCCGCCCAGGGCGGCATCACCTGCGCCATCGCTTCGGCCGACCCGAACGACGACTGGCGCTGGCACATGTACGATACCGTCAAGGGCTCGGACTACATCGGTGACCAGGACGCTATCGAATACATGTGCCAGGAAGGCCCGGCTGCGGTCTTCGAGCTGGACCACATGGGCCTGCCGTTCTCGCGCACCGAAACCGGCCGTATCTACCAGCGTCCGTTCGGTGGCCAGTCCAAGGACTTCGGCAAGGGTGGCCAGGCTGCCCGTACCTGTGCCGCTTCCGACCGTACCGGTCACGCGTTGCTGCACACCCTGTACCAGGGCAACCTGAAAGCCGGTACCACCTTCCTCAACGAGTACTATGCCGTTGACCTGGTGAAGAACCAGGAAGGCGCCTTCGTCGGCGTGATCGCGATCTGCATCGAAACCGGCGAAACCATGTACATCAAGTCCAAGGCCACCGTTCTGGCCACTGGCGGTGCTGGCCGAATCTACGCCTCCACCACCAACGCCCTGATCAATACCGGTGACGGCATCGGCATGGCGCTGCGCGCTGGTGTTCCGGTGCAGGACATCGAGATGTGGCAGTTCCACCCGACCGGTATCGCCGGTGCCGGCGTACTGGTCACCGAGGGTTGCCGCGGTGAGGGTGGTTACCTGATCAACGCCCATGGCGAGCGCTTCATGGAGCGCTACGCGCCGAACGCCAAAGACTTGGCCGGCCGCGACGTGGTTGCCCGTTCCATGGTCAAGGAAATCATCGCCGGCAACGGCGTGGGCCCAAACAAGGACCACGTGCTGCTGAAGCTGGACCACCTGGGCGAGGAGGTGCTGCATAGCCGCCTGCCAGGCATCTGCGAACTGTCCAAGACCTTCGCCCATGTCGATCCGGTCGTCGCGCCAGTGCCGGTCGTTCCAACCTGCCACTACATGATGGGCGGCGTTGCCACCAACATTCATGGCCAAGCCATCACCATGGACGAAGAAGGCAAGGATCACATCATCCCTGGCCTGTTCGCCGTAGGTGAAGTGGCGTGCGTATCGGTTCACGGTGCCAACCGCCTGGGTGGCAACTCGCTGCTCGACCTGGTGGTGTTCGGCCGTGCTGCCGGCCTGCACCTGGAGAAGGCACTGAGCGACGGCATCGAGCACCTCGACGCCAGCGACACCGACATCGACGTTGCCCTCAATCGCCTGAACAAGCTCAACGAGCGCTCCACCGGCGAAGACGTTGCCAGCCTCAAGCGCGAATTGCAGAGCTGCATGCAGAACTACTTCGGCGTATTCCGTACCGGCGAGTACATGCTCAAGGGTATCGAGCAGCTGGCTGGCCTGCGTGAGCGTATCGCCAACGTCAAGATCAACGACAAGTCCCAGGCCTTCAACACCGCGCGTATCGAAGCGCTGGAGCTGCAGAACCTGCTGGAAGTTGCCGAAGCTACCGCCATCGCGGCCGAAGCCCGTAAAGAGTCGCGCGGCGCTCACGCCCGTGAAGACTTCGAAGACCGTGACGACGAGAACTGGCTGTGCCACACCCTGTACTACCCGGGTGTCAAGCGCGTTGCCAAGCGTGGCGTCAACTTTGCGCCGAAGACCGTGCCGGCCTTCGAACCAAAAATCCGGACCTACTAAGGGTGGCTGCTATGTTGAAAGTCGAAGTTTATCGCTACAACCCCGACACCGACGCGGCCCCCAAGATGGAGTCGTTCGACGTCGATACCGGCGGCAAGGACCTGATGGTTCTGGATGTATTGGCGCTGATCAAGGAAAAGGACGAGGGCTTCTCGTACCGTCGCTCCTGCCGTGAAGGCGTGTGCGGCTCCGATGGCATGAACATGAACGGCAAGAACGGCCTGGCCTGCATCACTCCGTTGTCGGGCGTGGTCAAGGGCAACAAGCTGGTACTGCGTCCGTTGCCTGGTCTGCCGGTCATTCGTGACCTGGTCGTGGACATGAGCATCTTCTACAAGCAGTACGAGAAGGTGAAGCCGTTCCTGCAGAACGATACGCCGCCTCCGGCCATCGAACGTCTGCAGTCGCCGGAAGACCGTGACAAGCTGGACGGCCTGTACGAGTGCATCCTGTGCGCGTGCTGCTCCACGTCCTGCCCGTCGTTCTGGTGGAACCCGGACAAGTTCCTGGGCCCCGCCGCGCTGTTGCAAGCCTACCGCTTCCTGGCCGACAGCCGTGACACCAAGACCCAGGAGCGCCTGGCGTCCCTGGATGACCCGTTCAGCGTATTCCGCTGCCGCGGGATCATGAACTGCGTCAACGTTTGCCCTAAAGGTCTCAATCCGACCAAGGCAATCGGCCACGTACGTAACATGCTGCTGCAAAGCGGCACCTGATAGACGTTGTACCTGCAGTACGCCGACGCGCGGGTGTAACGCCCGCGCCGAGGTAAAACCCGAACGGGGCTCACAAAGCCCCTGTTCATTACCTATGAAGATGAGACCAGCAGGGGCTTTCCGGGCTGGTACCCGGAAAATCAGCAGGATCCAGGTGGCGTGGTTCAGTCGCTGTTTTCGGACCGTTCCAGGTTTCATGGCTCTCGCCGATCAGTCCCCTAATCGAGGGTGACCAAGCATGCAAGAAAGCGTGATGCAGCGCATGTGGGAAAGCGCCCACCTTTCAGGTGGTAACGCTGCATATGTGGAAGAGCTCTACGAACTCTACCTGCACGACCCTAACGCTGTGCCAGAAGAGTGGCGCACCTACTTCCAGAAGTTGCCCGCCGACGGCAGCACCGCTACCGACGTATCGCACTCCACGATCCGCGATCATTTCGTACTGCTGGCAAAGAACCAGCGCCGCGCCCAGCCGGTATCTGCCGGGAGCGTGAGCAGTGAACACGAGAAGAAGCAGGTTGAAGTGCTGCGACTGATCCAGGCCTATCGTATGCGCGGCCATCAGGCTGCCAAGCTTGACCCCTTGGGGTTGTGGCAGCGCCCTGCGCCCGTAGACCTGTCGATCAATCACTACGGCTTGACCAATGCCGATCTTGATACGACCTTCCGTGCCGGCGACCTGTTCATCGGCAAAGAGGAGGCGAGCCTACGCGACATCCTCGATGCGCTCCAGAAGACATATTGTCGCACCATTGGCGCCGAGTTCACCCACATCGTCGATTCCGAGCAGCGCAGCTGGTTCCAGCAGCGCCTGGAAAGCGTGCGTGGCCGTCCTGAATTCTCCGCCGACGTGCAGTCCCACCTGCTCGAGCGCGTCACCGCAGGCGAAGGTCTAGAGAAATACCTGGGCACCAAGTACCCAGGCACCAAGCGTTTCGGCCTGGAAGGTGGCGAAAGCCTGATCCCGATGCTGGACGAGATGATTCAGCGCTCCGGCTCCTACGGCACCAAGGAAGTCGTCATCGGGATGGCCCACCGTGGTCGCCTGAACGTGCTGGTCAATACCTTCGGCAAGAACCCGCGCGAGCTGTTCGACGAGTTCGAAGGCAAGAAGATGAACGAGCTGGGCTCCGGTGACGTGAAGTATCACCAGGGCTTCTCTTCGAACGTGATGACCCCGGGTGGCGAAGTCCACCTGGCCATGGCGTTCAACCCGTCCCACCTTGAAATCGTGTCGCCTGTGGTCGAAGGCTCGGTGCGCGCCCGTCAGGACCGCCGCAACGACAGCGTCGGCGACAAGGTGCTGCCTATCTCCATCCACGGCGATGCGGCCTTCGCAGGCCAGGGCGTGGTGATGGAAACCTTCCAGATGTCGCAGACCCGCGGTTTCAAGACCGGCGGTACCGTGCACATCGTGATCAACAACCAGGTCGGCTTCACCATCAGTAACCCGCTCGATGCGCGCTCGACCGAGTACGCCACCGACGTGGCCAAGATGATTCAGGCGCCGATCCTGCACGTCAATGGCGACGACCCGGAAGCCGTGTTGTTCGTCACTCAGCTGGCCGTCGACTACCGCATGCAGTTCAAGCGTGACGTGGTCATCGACCTGGTCTGCTACCGTCGCCGCGGTCACAACGAGGCCGACGAGCCCAACGGCACCCAGCCGCTGATGTACCAGCAGATCACCAAGCAGCGCACCACCCGCGAGCTGTACGCAGAAGCCTTGATCCAGGCAGGCCGCATCGATGCCGAGCGCGCCCAGTCCAAGATCGACGACTATCGCAGCGCACTGGACAACGGTCTGCATGTGGTCAAGAGCCTGGTCAAGGAGCCGAACCGCGAGCTGTTCGTGGACTGGCGCCCCTACCTGGGTCACGCCTGGACGGCTCGCCACGACACCCGCTTCGACCTCAAGACCCTGCAGGAGCTGTCGGCCAAACTGCTGGAGCTGCCCGAAGGTTTCGTGGTCCAGCGTCAGGTCGCCAAGATCTACGAAGATCGCCAGAAGATGCAAGCCGGTGGCCTGCCGATCAACTGGGGCTACGCCGAGACCATGGCTTACGCCACGCTGCAGTTCGAAGGGCACCCGATCCGCATGACCGGCCAGGACATCGGCCGCGGTACCTTCTCCCACCGTCACGCGGTGCTGCACAACCAGAAGGACGCCAGCACCTACGTACCGCTGATGAACCTGTACCCGGGCCAGCCACGCTTCGAACTGTACGACTCCTTCCTGTCCGAAGAAGCGGTACTGGCATTCGAGTACGGCTACTCCACCACCACGCCCAACGCGTTGGTGATCTGGGAAGCCCAGTTCGGCGACTTCGCCAACGGTGCGCAAGTGGTCATCGACCAGTTCATCACCAGTGGCGAGCACAAGTGGGGCCGTTTGTGCGGCCTGACCATGCTGTTGCCTCACGGTTATGAAGGGCAGGGCCCCGAGCACTCCTCGGCACGCCTGGAGCGTTACCTGCAGCTGTGTGCAGAGCAGAACATTCAGGTGTGCGTGCCGACCACGCCGGCGCAGATCTACCACCTGCTGCGTCGTCAGGTCATTCGCCCGCTGCGCAAGCCGCTGATCGTGCTCACGCCCAAGTCGCTGCTGCGTCACAAGCTGGCCGTCTCGACGCTGGAAGATCTGGCGGAAGGTTCGTTCCAGACCGTCATTCCGGAGATCGACACCCTCGATCCAGCCAAGGTCGAGCGCCTGGTGCTGTGCGGTGGCAAGGTCTACTACGACCTGCTGGAAAAACGTCGTGCCGAAGGCCGCGAAGACATTGCGATCGTGCGTATCGAGCAGTTGTATCCGTTCCCGGAAGACGACCTGGTCGAAATCCTGGCACCGTACACCAACCTCAAGCATGCGGTCTGGTGTCAGGAAGAGCCAATGAACCAGGGTGCCTGGTACAGCAGCCAGCACCACATGCGCCGTATCCTGGGCCGCCACAACAAGGCGCTGAACCTGGAATACGCCGGTCGCGAGGCTTCTGCCGCGCCAGCCTGTGGTTACGCTTCCAAGCACGCCGAGCAGCAGGAACGACTGCTGCAAGACGCGTTCACCGTTTAACGCCTTCGCGCATCTGAAACCGAATTTAAGGAAACACTGATAATGGCTATCGAGATCAAAGCCCCAACCTTCCCGGAATCGGTTGCCGACGGCACCGTTGCCACCTGGCACAAGCAGCCAGGCGACGCCGTCAAGCGGGACGAGCTGATCGTCGACATCGAGACCGACAAGGTCGTCCTGGAAGTGCTGGCCACTGCCGACGGCGTGTTGGGTGACATCGTCAAGGGCGAGGGCGACACCGTCCTGTCCGACGAAGTGCTGGGTTCGATCGTGGAAGGCGGCGCTGCTGCCGCTGCACCGGCTGCTGCGCCTGCCCAGGCCGCCGCACCGGCTGCCGCTGCTGCCGACGCCGGTGAAGACGACCCGGTCGCTGCCCCTGCTGCCCGCAAGCTGGCAGAAGAAAATGGCATTGACCTGGCCAGCGTCTCGGGTACCGGTAAAGGCGGTCGCGTGACCAAGGAAGATGTGGTCGCTGCCGTTGCCAACAAGAAGTCGGCGCCTGCCCCGGCGGCCAAGCCTGCCGCAGCTGCAGCGGCACCGGTCGTGACCGCCGCTGGCGATCGTACCGAGAAACGTGTGCCGATGACACGTCTGCGCGCCAAGATCGCCGAGCGCCTGGTCGAAGCCCAGTCCAACATGGCCATGCTGACCACCTTCAACGAAGTCGACATGACCGAAGTCATGGCCCTGCGTTCGAAGTACAAGGACCTGTTCGAGAAGACCCACAACGGCGTGCGCCTGGGCTTCATGTCGTTCTTCGTCAAGGCTGCGACCGAAGCGCTCAAGCGCTTCCCTGCAGTCAATGCCTCGATCGACGGCAACGACATCGTCTACCATGGTTACGCGGACGTCGGTGTGGCTGTCTCCAGCGACCGTGGTCTGGTGGTTCCGGTACTGCGCAACGCCGAGTCCATGAGCCTGGCCGAAATCGAGAACGGCATCGCCACCTTCGGCAAGAAAGCCCGTGACGGCAAGCTGGCCATCGAAGAAATGACCGGCGGCACCTTCACCATCACCAACGGTGGTACCTTCGGTTCGATGATGTCGACGCCGATCGTTAACCCACCGCAAGCCGCGATCCTGGGCATGCACAACATCATCCAGCGCCCAATGGCCATCAATGGCCAAGTGGTGATTCGCCCGATGATGTACCTGGCACTGTCCTACGATCACCGCCTGATCGACGGCAAGGAAGCGGTAACCTTCCTGGTGACCATCAAGAACCTGCTGGAAGATCCGTCCCGCCTGCTGCTGGACATCTAATCGCGCGGCTGTAAGCTGCGAGCGACAGGCTTCAGATCGAAGCCTGTCTGTCTTGCGGCTTGCAGCGGCCGCTTGAGCTAACAAGGAATCTTTTATGACCCAGAAATTCGACGTGGTAGTGATTGGTGCCGGTCCTGGCGGCTATGTAGCTGCTATCAAGGCCGCCCAACTCGGTCTGAAGACTGCCTGTATCGAGAAGTACACCGACGCCGAGGGCAAGTTGGCCCTGGGCGGCACTTGCCTCAACGTAGGCTGCATTCCTTCCAAGGCGCTGCTGGACAGCTCCTGGAAATACAAGGAAGCCAAAGAGAGCTTCAATGTCCACGGTATCTCCACTGGCGAAGTGAAGATGGACGTACCGGCGATGGTTGGCCGCAAGGCAGGCATCGTCAAGAACCTGACCGGCGGTGTCGCTACCCTGTTCAAGGCCAACGGCGTGACCTCCATCCAGGGCCACGGCAAGCTGCTGGCGGGCAAGAAGGTCGAAGTGACCAAGGCCGACGGCACCAGCGAAGTCATCGAAGCGGATAACGTCATCCTGGCTTCCGGCTCGCGCCCGATCGACATTCCGCCGGCTCCGGTCGACCAGAACGTGATCGTCGACTCCACCGGCGCCCTGGAATTCCAAGCCGTGCCCAAGCGCCTTGGCGTGATCGGCGCTGGCGTGATCGGCCTGGAACTGGGTTCGGTATGGGCGCGTCTGGGCGCGGAAGTGACCGTGCTCGAAGCCCTGGACACCTTCCTGATGGCTGCCGACAGCGCCGTCTCCAAGGAAGCCCAGAAGGTCCTGACCAAGCAGGGCCTGGACATCAAGCTGGGTGCGCGCGTCACCGGTTCCAAGGTGAACGGCGACGAAGTCGAGGTGACCTACACCAACGCCGAAGGCGAGCAGAAGATCACCTTCGACAAGCTGATCGTTGCCGTGGGCCGTCGTCCAGTGACCACCGACCTGCTGGCTGCCGACAGCGGTGTGAACATTGACGAGCGTGGCTACATCTACGTCGATGACCAGTGCGCAACCAGCGTGCCGGGCGTCTACGCCATCGGTGACGTGGTGCGTGGCCTGATGCTGGCGCACAAGGCCTCGGAAGAGGGCATCATGGTCGTCGAGCGCATCAAGGGTCACAAGGCCCAGATGAACTACGATCTGATCCCATCGGTCATCTACACCCACCCGGAAATCGCGTGGGTTGGCAAGACCGAACAGTCCTTGAAGGCCGAGGGTGTTGAGGTTAACGTGGGCACCTTCCCGTTCGCGGCCAGCGGCCGTGCGATGGCAGCCAACGACACCGGTGGTTTCGTCAAGGTCATCGCCGATGCCAAGACCGACCGCGTACTGGGTGTGCACGTGATTGGCCCATCGGCTGCCGAACTGGTACAGCAAGGCGCAATCGCAATGGAATTCGGCACCAGTGCCGAGGACCTGGGCATGATGGTCTTCAGCCATCCAACCCTGTCCGAAGCGTTGCATGAAGCAGCGCTGGCGGTGAATGGCGGTGCCATTCACATCGCCAACCGTAAGAAGCGTTAATCATAAGAAACCACGGCGGGCTGCCCGTCGTGAGTCTTGCGTGCATGACTCACCGCGGAAAGTCCGCCGGACCGGATCACATGGGATAACCCGGGGTCAACGGTCACAGGTGGTGCGGCGCCAGTGATGGCGCAGCGCCGAAGCGCAGTACCTAACGAAGACGGTAAAAAGCATGAATCTTCACGAGTATCAGGGTAAGCAGCTGTTCGCTGAGTACGGCCTGCCAGTTTCCAAGGGTTTCGCGGTCGACACCCCTGAAGAAGCGGCAGAAGCCTGCGACAAGATCGGCGGGAACGAGTGGGTCGTCAAAGCCCAGGTTCACGCTGGCGGTCGCGGTAAAGCGGGCGGCGTCAAGCTGGTTCGCAGCAAGGAAGACGCCAAGGCGTTCGCTGCACAGTGGTTGGGCAAGAATCTGGTCACCTACCAGACCGATGCCAACGGTCAGCCCGTCTCCAAGATTCTGGTCGAATCCTGCACCGACATCGCCAAAGAGCTGTACCTGGGCGCTGTGGTCGATCGTTCGAGCCGCCGCATCGTGTTCATGGCCTCCACCGAAGGTGGTGTGGACATCGAGAAAGTCGCGCACGACACGCCTGAAAAAATCCTCAAGGCCACTATCGATCCACTGGTCGGCGCTCAGCCGTTCCAAGGTCGTGAGCTGGCGTTCCAGCTGGGCCTGGAAGGCAAGCAAGTTCAACAGTTCGCCAAGATCTTCGTGGGCTTGGCCAAGCTGTTCAAGGATCACGACCTGGCCCTGCTGGAAGTGAACCCGCTGGTGATCAAGGCCGACGGCGACCTGCACTGCCTCGATGCCAAGATCAACATCGATGCCAACGCCATGTACCGTCAGCCGAAGCTGAAAACCTTCCACGACCCGTCCCAGGACGATGCCCGTGAAGCCCACGCTGCCAAGTTCGAACTGAACTACGTTGCCCTGGAAGGCAACATCGGCTGCATGGTCAACGGTGCTGGCCTGGCCATGGGTACCATGGACATCGTCAACCTGCATGGCGGCAAGCCAGCCAACTTCCTCGACGTGGGCGGCGGTGCTACCAAGGAGCGCGTTACCGAAGCGTTCAAGATCATTCTGTCCGACAGCAATGTCGCGGCCGTTCTGGTCAACATCTTCGGCGGCATCGTTCGCTGCGACATGATTGCCGAAGGCATCATCGGTGCGGTGAAGGAAGTCGGCGTCAAGGTTCCGGTCGTCGTTCGCCTTGAAGGCAACAATGCCGAACTGGGCGCTAAAGTACTGGCAGAAAGCGGTTTGAACATCATTGCTGCAACCAGCCTGACCGACGCTGCTCAACAAGTTGTCAAAGCTGCGGAGGGCAAGTAATGAGCGTCCTGATCAATAAAGACACCAAAGTCATCTGCCAGGGCTTCACCGGNNNNCCTGCCGGTGTTCAACACCGTCAAGGAAGCCGTCGAGGCGACCGGCGCCGATGCTTCGGTCATCTACGTACCAGCGCCATTCTGCAAGGACTCCATCCTTGAAGCGGCGTTCGGCGGCATCAAGCTGATCGTGTGCATCACCGAAGGCATCCCGACCCTGGACATGCTGGACGCCAAGGTCAAGTGCGACGAGCTGGGCGTGACCCTGATCGGCCCTAACTGCCCAGGCGTCATCACGCCCGGCGAATGCAAGATCGGCATCATGCCTGGCCACATTCACTTGCCAGGCAAGGTCGGTATCGTGTCGCGCTCCGGCACCCTGACCTACGAAGCTGTCAAGCAGACCACCGACGCCGGCTTCGGTCAGTCGACCTGTGTCGGCATCGGCGGTGACCCGATCCCGGGCTCCAACTTCATCGACATCCTGAAGCTGTTCCATGAAGACCCGAAGACCGAAGCGATCGTCATGATCGGTGAGATCGGCGGTTCGGCTGAAGAAGAGGCCGCAGCCTACATCAAGGCCAACGTCACCAAGCCTGTCGTTTCCTACATCGCCGGTGTTACCGCACCTGCGGGCAAGCGCATGGGCCACGCTGGCGCCATCATTTCCGGCGGCAAGGGCACTGCAGACGAGAAGTTCGCAGCCCTGCAGGACGCAGGTGTCAAAACCGTGCGTTCGCTGGCCGACATCGGCAAGGCCTTGGCCGAGCTGACCGGTTGGGAAGTGAAGAAGTAATACCGCTGCACCCCCCACGCGCACAAAGGCCACCTTCGGGTGGCCTTTGTCGTATCAGGGGGCTGCTTCATCTGACGAAGATTTGCGCGGCAGGGTAGGGGTAAAGCGATTAGGTTTTTTCGATGGCTGTGATAGGAATTTTCGTACATACGCCGTGTTCACCCAGCGGATAATACCGATCGTTCCGTTCACGCAGACGACAATGGCGTACGCACATCGGACAACACGCACTGTGCCAGTGCGTTTGAAGGGTAAACCGGTTAATCTACGCGACTATTTTGTGCCCGTGCCCCAAAAGGGAACGACACGCTAAACGGGTCTGGCCTACCAAGCCGGGCAGCATTTCCCTCACCCATGGGGAAATCCCCTCACGAATCCCGATTTCAGCAGTGTGGTACTACCTCAAATGAAAGTTCTTAAAGGCCAGGATATCCTGGCGCTTGGCTTTATGACGTTCGCGCTTTTCGTAGGCGCTGGCAACATCATCTTCCCGCCCATCGTCGGCCTGCAATCCGGCCCGCATGTATGGATGGCTGCGCTGGGCTTTTTGGTCACGGCGGTAGGGCTGCCTGTGATCACCGTGGTCGCCCTGGCCAAGGTAGGCGGCGGCATGGATGCGCTGAGCAGCCCGATTGGCAAGTTCTTCGGTGGCCTGCTGGCAGCCGTTTGCTACCTGTCGGTCGGCCCCTTGTTCGCAACACCGCGTACCGCGACGGTATCGTTCGAAGTGGGTGTGGCGCCGTTGACGGGTGAAAGCCCGCTGGCGTTGTTCATCTACAGCCTGGTCTACTTCATCGTGGTGCTGGCGGTGTCGATGTACCCTGGCAAGCTGCTGGACACCGTGGGTCGGTTCCTGGCACCGCTCAAAATCATCGCGCTGGCCGTGCTTGGCATCGCGGCATTCGCATTGCCAGCGGGCACCATTGGCGAGGCGCAGCCTGCCTATGCGGCTGCTGCGTTCTCCAAGGGCTTCTCCGACGGCTACCTGACCATGGATACGCTCGGGGCGCTGGTATTTGGCATCGTCATCGTCAACGCCATCCGCTCGCGCGGCGTTGAGTCGCCCAAGTTGATCACCCGCTATGCCATCATTGCCGGGCTGATTGCCGGTGTTGGTCTGGCGCTGGTGTACATCAGCCTGTTCCGCCTGGGCGCCGGTAGTCACGAAATCGCGGCAGGGGCCAGCAACGGTGCGGCCGTGCTGCACGCCTATGTGCAACATACCTTCGGCTCGCTGGGCAGCGGCTTCCTTGCCGTGTTGATCGCGCTGGCCTGCCTGGTGACTGCCGTGGGCCTGACCTGCGCGTGTGCCGAGTACTTCAGCCAGATCCTGCCGTTGTCCTACCGCGCACTGGTCGTGATCCTGGCGGGCTTCTCGCTTCTGGTGTCCAACCTGGGGCTTACCAAGCTGATCATGTTCTCGATCCCTGTGCTTACCGCCATCTACCCGCCGTGCATCGTCGTGGTGGGGTTGAGCTTCGTGAACGACCTGTGGAACTCGCCAACGCGCATCCTTGGCCCGGTAATGCTGGTTTCGTTGCTGTTCGGCATGGTCGATGCCGTTAAAGGCAGCAGCATTGCCCACGTGCTCCCGGACTTCATGGCGCACTTGCCGTTGAGCGATCAGGGCCTTGCCTGGCTGGTGCCGTCGGTGGTGACCTTGGTGGGTGCAGTGGTATGCGATCGCATGCTCGGCAAG
Source organism: Pseudomonas sp. UBA5568 (assembly GCF_002425525.1). Classification (NCBI taxonomy): domain Bacteria; kingdom Pseudomonadati; phylum Pseudomonadota; class Gammaproteobacteria; order Pseudomonadales; family Pseudomonadaceae; genus Pseudomonas; species Pseudomonas sp. UBA5568. Next base: position 49,558 of record NZ_DIMK01000066.1, read on the forward strand.
CCCCGTCAGGCCATGGCATGAGTCGCTAAGCACAAGGTCCGGCATTGGCCACAAGCCATGGGATGCTGGACCCACCGCTTGGCAGCGCAAGCCCCGCATTCGCAAGGATGCGGGGCTTTTGTTCGCATGCACCCTGCCAAACGCCGCAAGCGAACCGCCCTGGAAATTATTCTTCGGAGTTTGCGTGCCTTTTGCGGCTTGCCAGCGTCGAAAGACGGTCTTTATGCTTTCGGCACATGGCACCTACGGATCTCTGCATGAACTTCATCCTGAGTAATCTCAATAACCTCATAGCGGCATGCTGGTTCGTGCTGTGCTGGGGCGGTTATACGCGCTATGCCATCTGGAAGGGGCGGGACACTGCATGCCTGGCCAGCGTGCTGCATTTGTATCGCGAGGACTGGATGCGCAGGATGCTGCTGCGTGACAACCGTATTGCCGATGCCAGCGTGATCGGCAACCTGGAACGCAACGCCTCGTTTTTTGCCTCCAGCACCCTGATCATTCTCGCCGGTATCCTGACGGTGCTGGGAGCTTCCGACCGCGCGTTGTCGTTGCTGGCCGACCTGCCGTTGGTACAGCAGGCCTCCCAAGGGATGTCGGAGATCAAGTTGCTGTGCCTGGCCACGGTGTTCGTGTATGCCTTCTTCACGTTCAGCTGGTGCATGCGTCAATACAACTTCGCTGCTGTCTTGGTGGGCTCGGCGCCCATGATCGGCGAGCGCCAGGTCAGCGAACTAGAACGCAAGGCCTTCGCCTTGAGGGCGGCCAGGGTGTTGTCGTTGGCTGCCAACCAATTCAACTTCGGGCTGCGCGCCTATTACTTCGGCATGGCCATGTTGAGCTGGTTTATCAACCCTTGGTTGTTCATGGCGGTAAGTGTAGGGGTTGTGCTGATTCTTTATCGCCGCGAGTTCCACTCGGACGTGCTTGACGTCATGGTATTCACCCCCACCGAAAGTTCGACAGGTGAGGTGCATGCCTCCCAGTCCACTGTGCCTAACTGAAACGATTAGTCCATGAATGACAGGCATAAAAAAACCCGACATTGTCGGGTTTTTTGATCGGTTCGATTACTGCTTGGCAGGATCGGCCGGAGTCGTGGTGGTTGCTGGAGTGGCTGGGGAAGCCTCTTCGGCAGCCTTACGATTGGCTTCGGCCTGGTCTTGGGCAGCTTCGGCGTTTTCCTTGGCAGCGTCGTTCATCTTGTCCTGTGCGTCACCCATCTTCTCCTGGGCTTCTTCACGGTGTTCTTGTGCGTCCTGGGCTTTGTCTTCGCTCGCTTTATCGCAAGCAGCCAGGCCCATGGCAGCAGCCAGCATCAGAGCAAAAGCAAATGGTTTACGCATGAGGGTGTCTCTCCTTGGTGGAATAAGTTGACTTGATGCTTCGAGTCGGGGCCTGCTGGATTAGTTCCACCGTCAGTACACAGATATTAAATATCTTGAAACTGAACTTCCGGCCCTGGCGAGTGTTTCGCACTAAGGCGGGTTATCCGTTGCGGGCAACTGCCACTTAGCCGGTATCACAATGTACGCGAGGTACGAACATGCATGGCTCTTTGCTGTGTCTGTATCGACGCCCGTCCTAACCCGGAAACGTTACACCGCCCGCGGCAAGCAGGGCGGCACAGCGGCTCGCCATGACCCGCTCGGATTTGAAGATCGAACCATGCAGGCCCTTGAAATCGATTTGGCAGCCCCCATCTGCATGACATCCGCCGCCAACGCAGCCATTGTGCCGCTTGGCGACCACTGTCATCTGATCGGAGTTTGAAGAACATGAGCGTGGAGACTCAAAAAGAAACGCTGGGCTTCCAGACCGAGGTAAAGCAACTGCTGCACCTCATGATCCATTCCTTGTACTCGAACAAGGAGATCTTCCTGCGCGAACTGATCTCCAACGCCTCCGACGCCTCCGATAAGCTGCGCTTCGAGGCGCTGGCTAAGCCTGAACTGCTCGAAGGCGATGCCGACCTGAAGATTCGCCTGAGCTTCGACAAGGAGGCCGGTACGGTCACCCTCGAGGATAACGGCATCGGTATGACCCGCGATGACGTCATCGCTCACTTGGGCACCATTGCCAAATCCGGCACTGCCGACTTCATGAAGAACCTCACCGGCGATCAGAAGAAAGACTCGCACCTGATCGGTCAGTTCGGCGTGGGCTTCTACTCGGCATTCATCGTGGCCGATCAGGTCGATGTCTACAGCCGTCGTGCAGGCCAGCCTGCCAGCGAAGGCGTGCATTGGTCGTCCAAGGGCGAGGGCGAGTTCGAAGTTGCGACCGTCGACAAGCCTGAGCGCGGTACCCGCATTGTCCTGCACCTGAAAAAAGACGAGCTGGAATTCGCCGATGGCTGGCGCCTGCGCAACGTGGTCAAAAAGTATTCCGATCACATTGCCCTGCCAATCCAGTTGCCCAAGGAGCAGGCAGCCGCCGAAGGCGAAGAGCAGCCAGCCGAAGAGTGGGAAACCGTCAACCGTGCAAGCGCCCTGTGGACCCGTCCGCGTACCGAGATCAAGGACGAGGAATACCAGGAGTTCTACAAGCACATCGGCCATGACTTCGAAAACCCGTTGGCCTGGAGCCATAACAAGGTCGAAGGCAAGCTCGAATACAACTCGCTGCTGTACGTGCCTGCCCGTGCACCGTTCGACCTGTACCAGCGCGAAGCCCCGCGCGGCTTGAAGCTGTACGTGCAGCGCGTGTTCATCATGGATCAGGCCGAGTCGTTCCTGCCGCTTTACCTGCGCTTCATCAAGGGTGTCGTGGACTCCAACGACCTGTCGCTGAACGTGTCGCGGGAAATCCTGCAGAAAGACCCGATCATCGATTCGATGAAGACCGCGTTGACCAAGCGCGTGCTGGACATGCTCGAAAAACTGTCCAAGAACGAGCCCGAGCAGTACAAGAGTTTCTGGAAAAACTTCGGTCAGGTATTGAAAGAGGGCCCGGCCGAAGACTTTGCCAACAAGGAAAAGATCGCTGGCCTGTTGCGCTTCGCGTCCACCCAGGACGAAAGCGGCGAGCAGAGTGTGTCGCTGGCTGACTACCTGGCCCGCGCCAAGGAAGGGCAGGACAAGATCTACTACCTCACCGGCGAGTCCTACGCGCAGGTCAAGAACAGCCCGCACCTCGAAGTCTTCCGCAAGAAAGGCATCGAAGTGTTGCTGCTGACCGACCGCATCGACGAGTGGCTGATGAGCTACCTGAACGAATTTGACGGCAAGGCGTTCGTGGATGTGGCCCGTGGCGACCTGGATCTGGGCAAACTTGATAGCGAAGAAGACAAGAAGGCCCAGGAAGAAGTCGCCAAGGATAAGGAAGGCTTGGTGGAGCGCCTGAAAACCGCACTGGGCGAAAACGTCGCCGAAGTGCGTGTCTCCCATCGCCTGACTGATTCGCCAGCCATCCTGGCCATCGGCGAGCAGGACCTGGGGTTGCAGATGCGCCAGATTCTGGAAGCCAGCGGCCAGAAAGTGCCCGATTCCAAGCCTATCTTCGAGTTCAACCCAACCCACCCGCTGATCGAGAAGCTCGATCACGAACAGAGTGAGGACCGCTTCGCCGAGCTGTCGCACATCCTGTTCGACCAGGCCGCGCTGGCAGCCGGTGATAGCCTGAAGGATCCCGCAGCCTATGTGCGGCGCCTGAACAAGCTGTTGGTCGAGTTGTCTGCTTGAATTGACGTATGGCTAAAGCCCGCTTCGGCGGGCTTTTTTCATGGTGCAGCCTGAGGAGTACAGCATGAGTAAGGTAGTCGTCGAATCTTTGATCCACCACCTGTCCGGCAAGACCTTCGAAAGCCGTTTGGCCTATGAGCCCGGCGCCCTGGGTCGACCTGGCCTGGTGATGGCGCCCAACTGGATGGGCGTGACCGAAGGGGCCGAGCGCATCGCCAAGGAGGTGGCAGCGCAAGGTTATGTGGTGCTGCTCGTCGATCTCTATGGGCAGACCGTTCGCCCGGCGAATGCCGATGAAGCGGGCGCAGCAATGATGCCGCTCAAAAACGACCGCGGCGAGTTGCGCAGGCGCATGGAAGGTGCCCTTGCCCAGTTGCTCGGTCAGTCCAAGGCGCCACTGAGCCCAGGCAAGGTGGCTACCTTCGGGTTCTGCTTTGGGGGCTGCTGCGCGCTCGAATTGGCGCGTGCGGGGGCTGATCTTCGTGCAGCGATCTCCTTCCATGGCACGCTGGACACGCCTGACCCCGAGGATGCCAAACGCATCAAGGGCTCGGTCCTGGTGCTGCATGGCGCATCCGATCCCTTGGTGCCCAAAGAGCAGCTACCGGCATTCGAAGACGAAATGAACGCCGCCAAGGTCGATTGGCAACTGGTCAGCTATGGCGGGGCGGTGCATTCGTTCACCGACCCGGATGCCAACGTGCCCGGCAAGACGCAGTATGACCGGCGCACGTCCGAGCGCGCCTTCCGCGCGATGCACAACCTGCTGGCCGAGGTATTCCAGCGCTAGCGCGCAGGTGGCCGCAGCGATTGCCAGCCCTGCTTTGATGGCAAGGCTGGCGAACCGCACGCTGCGCGTGCAGGTCTAGTAGGTTTGCCCCCTTACAAGGAAGCCCACCATGATCGCCAGAGCACTGGCCTGCGTAGCGTTGACCGCCTGGCTGGGGCCAGGGGCCGAGGCCCGTGAATACCGTTACAGCGATGCTCACCTGCATTACGTGGATTTCTTCCAGGAATCCGAAGGTATGCCGGCGCTGCTCAAGGCCATGGACGCTGCAGGCATCGATCAGTCGATGATTTCGGGCATTCCCGTTGCCAAGAAATGGCATGAAGACGAGCCCAAGCGTCCCCGCTATTACGCCGGCGACGATGCGGACGCCTATTGGTACAGCGCCACCGATACCTATGTAGCAGCGGCACTGCAGCCATTGTCGGACGAACAACGCAAGCGATTCCATCCCTTCCTGACCGGCTTCAATCCAGTCGACAAGAATGCCGTGAGCCATATCGAACGCATGCTCGACCTTTACCCAGGCCTCTGGCAGGGTATTGGCGAGGTATTCACACGTCACGATGACCTGACGGCGTTGACCAGCGGCGAAACCCCGCGTGCCAACAACGAAGCCATGACACGGGTCTATCACCTGGCCGCCGAGCGCGACCTGCCGGTGCTGTTGCATTCCAACATCACTTCCAAGCGCGAGCGTAACCCGTTGTACCTGGCCGAGATCGAAGAGCCCCTGCGCAATCATCCGCATACGCGTTTCATCTGGGCACACGCCGGCAGCAGCATGGAAATTCACCGGCATCAGACACAGATGGATTTTCTACTGCCGGTGCTGACGCGATTACTCGAGGACTACCCGAACCTGTACGTGGACCTGTCGTGGAGTGTGCTCAAGCCCTACCTGCTCGATGAGCAGGACGTCCCACGCAAAGCCTGGCTGGCGCTCGTTGAACGCTACCCAACGCGGTTCATGCTGGGCTCGGATGTGGTCGGCCGCTTCGATAGCCTGGGAGAGGAGATGGACAGTTTCAGGCCATTTCTGGATGCCTTGCCCGAGGATGTAGCCAGACGCGTGGCCAAGGACAACTTTCTGGCTGTGCTGCCCAAGGGTAAATGACAGCGTAGGTCGCGTCGGGCCCAACGGATCTGTTTTCCAGCGTAAATGAAAACGCCCCGAACCAGTCGGGGCGTTCTCTATTGGCGCGTCAGCGAATCACTTGCCTTCCCAGCGCTTGAGCACCAGGGTGGCATTGGTGCCGCCGAAACCGAAGCTGTTGCTCATGACCGTATCGATCTTGGCATTTTCTTCGGTCTTGCGCAGGATCGGCAGGTCAGCGACCGCCGGGTCCAGTTCGTCGATGTTGGCCGAGCCAGCGATGAAGTTGTTTTCCATCATCAGCAAGCAGTAGATCGCCTCGTGTACACCGGCAGCCCCCAGCGAGTGGCCGGACAGGCTCTTGGTTGAGCTGATCTTCGGTGCATTTTCGCCGAACACTTCGCGCACACCCTTCATTTCGGCAACGTCGCCCACTGGGGTAGAGGTGCCGTGGGTGTTCAGGTAGTCGATCGGCGTGTCGACGGTCGACAGCGCCTGCTGCATGCAGCGGATGGCGCCTTCGCCGCTTGGGGCGACCATGTCGTAGCCGTCGGAGGTGGCGCCATAGCCGATGATCTCGGCGTAGATCTTGGCGCCACGGGCCAGAGCGTGTTCCAGCTCTTCGACCACCACCATGCCACCGCCGCCGGCGATGACGAAGCCATCACGGTCCGCGTCATAGGCACGCGAGGCCAGTTCCGGGGTTTCGTTGCGCTTGGTCGACAGGGCGCCCATGGCATCGAACAGGAACGACTGGCTCCAGTGCTCTTCTTCACCGCCGCCGGCGAACACGATGTCCTGCTTGCCCCACTGGATCTGCTCCAGTGCGGTGCCGATGCAGTGAGCCGATGTAGCGCAGGCGGAAGAGATCGAGTAGTTGATGCCCTTGATCTTGAACGGCGTCGCCAGGCACGCCGAAACGGTGCTGCCCATGGTGCGAGTGACCCGGTAAGGGCCTACACGCTTGACGCCTTTTTCGCGCAGAGTATCCAGCGCTTCCATCTGGTTCAGGGTCGATGCACCGCCGGAGCCGGCCACCAGGCCGGTACGTGGGCTGGAGACCTGCTCATCGGTCAGGCCCGAGTCCTTGATGGCGTCCTGCATCGCCAGGTAGGCGTAGGCAGCCGCATGCCCGACGAAACGGAAGACCTTGCGGTCGATCAGCTCTTCGAGGTTGAGGTCGATGGAGCCGGAAACCTGGCTACGCAGCCCCATTTCCTTGTATTCCGGGTTGTAACGGATACCCGGACGGCTGTTGCGCAGGTTTTCGGTGACGGTAGCTTTGTCATTGCCCAGGCACGACACGATGCCCAGACCAGTGATAACGACGCGGCGCATGCGAATAACCCTTAGAAGTTGTCAGTGGAGGTGAACACGCCGACCCGCAGGCCTTCGGCGGTGTAGATCTCGCGGCCGTCGACGCTGACCGAACCATCGGCGATGGCCATGTTCAGCTTGCCTTTGAGCACGCGCTTGATGTGAATGTTGTAGGTGACGTTCTTGGCGGTAGGCAGCACCTGGCCGAAGAACTTCACTTCACCGGAGCCCAGTGCACGACCGCGGCCCGGCAGGCCTTGCCAGCCCAGGAAAAAGCCGACCAGCTGCCACATGGCATCGAGGCCCAGGCAGCC